>JBIKJD010000127.1:0-3250 GCA_044361205.1 Rhodoluna sp. | reverse complement strand
TGGCTCGCTTGCTCGAATCGAAAGACTCGAACGTCGAATCGGCATTGGGGGAGATGCACCTGCGGCAGCCCCAGTGACGGAAGCCAAGGCGGTGTCTGCTCCGATTGCGGCGCCTGTGGTTTCTGAGCCTGCGGCGGCAACTACTCCGATCCCAGTTGTTTCCAGCGGAGTTACCATCAGTCAGGTCCGTGCTTCCTGGCCTCGCATTCTTGAGCAGGTTTCAAAGAAGTCGAAAAAGGCTTACATGGTTGCCTACACAATTGACGTTATTGCGGTTGAAGGCGATGTACTGACCCTTCGATTTGCCAGCAACTACGACCTTGAGAGCTTCAAGGGTGAAGCCGGAGCTCCCGATGTTTTGCGTAAAGCCATTGAGGATGAGTTCGGAATCGTTTTCAAGTTCAAGCCTTTGATGCAACCTAACGCCGAGCAGACCAACACGGCACCCGTGGCAGTTGCTGCTGCCGCTGTGGTAGCTGCCGCGGTTGTCGCGCCGGCTGTCGAGGCTGTTCCAGAAGAACCAGAAGCTACGGCTGAACCTGAAGCGCCTTCAGAGTCTCGCAACGCAAACGTCGACGAGGACGCCCGTTACGGCGAATCTTTGCTTCGTGAGATTCTCGGCGCAGAACCTCTGGACGACTGATGTACGAAGGTGTTGTACAAGAACTCATTGACGAGCTAGGTCGCTTACCTGGAGTGGGCCCAAAGTCGGCTCAGCGAATTGCGTTCTACATTTTGCAAACCGAAGATGACTTGGCGGAACGTTTGTCCAAGGTGCTCATCGAGGTTAAGGAGCGAGTGCGCTTCTGTGAGATTTGTGGCAACGTGTCCGAGCAGGAAAAGTGCAACATCTGCCGAGATGAACGAAGAAGTAGAACCTCGATTTGTGTGGTTGAGGAGTCTAAAGATGTTCAGGCTATCGAGCGAACCCGTGAATTCCGTGGTCTCTATCACGTGCTCGGTGGAGCGATTAGTCCTATCGAAGGTATCGGCCCAGACCAGCTTCGAATCAAAGAACTTATGACCAGACTTTCGGATCCGGCCATCCAAGAAGTCATCATCGCCACAGACCCAAACCTAGAAGGGGAGGCGACCGCCACCTATCTTTCGAGGATGCTGAGTTCGCTCGGAATCACGGTGACCAGACTGGCTTCCGGTTTACCAGTTGGTGGAGACCTTGAATACGCCGATGAAGTCACTCTCGGCCGCGCATTCTCAGGCCGCCGCCCTGCTAACTAGGTCCATCGGCTAGACTTAGGGCATCCCTGTAAGTTCCTTCCCTAGGAGTACAGCCTTGGCTCTTGTTGTGCAGAAGTATGGTGGCTCGTCGGTTGGCGACGCCGACAAAATCAAGCACGTAGCCAAGCGCGTAATTGAAACCCAGAAAGCCGGCAACCAGGTTGTCGTCGTGGTCTCTGCAATGGGCGACACCACCGATGAACTGATGGATCTTGCCAACCAGGTAACCGACAACCCAAGCCCACGCGAATTAGACATGCTGCTCACCTCTGGTGAGAGAATCTCGATGGCACTTCTTGCGTTGGCGATTAATGCTGCCGGAGCTTCCTCACGATCATTCACCGGCTCTCAGGCCGGCATCGTTACCGATGCCAAGCATGGCAACGCCAGAATTGCAGAAGTGACTCCAGACCGAATTCGTGAAGCGCTCAACGACGGCGACATCGCAATCGTCGCGGGGTTCCAAGGTTTCAACCGTGAAACTCGCGATATCACCACGCTTGGTCGTGGCGGTTCCGACACTACAGCGGTCGCCCTGGCGGCAGCGCTGAAGGCAGACGTGTGTGAGATTTACTCTGATGTGGACGGCGTTTACACCGCAGACCCACGCCAGATTCCTCAGGCTCGCAAGCTTGACTACATCGATGTTGAATCGATGTTGGAGTTAGCGGCAGCCGGAGCCAAGATTTTGCACATCCGAGCAGTTGAGTTTGCTAGAAGACACAACGTTGATTTGCGAGTGCGATCAACTTTCAGTAATGACCCTGGCACCAAGGTGTATTCAGGAAACCGAGGAGAGAACATGGAAGAGTCTGTAGTTTCGGGAGTCGCCACCGACAAGAGCCAAACCAAGGTAATCGTCATCGGTATCCCAGACCAGCCAGGGAAGGCCGCCGAACTGTTCAACGTAATTGCCGAGGCCGGCGCAAACATTGACATGATTGTTCAAAACACTGCAACCGGTGTGGACGTGACAGACCACGTTTCAGACATCTCGTTTACTCTGCCAAAGGGCGACGCCGACCGAGTGGTCTCAGCAATCGAAGCAGCCAAGGATCAGTTGCAGTTCCGTGAGCTTTTGGTAGACCACGCGATTGGCAAGATTTCGGTAGTTGGTGCGGGCATGCGAACCCACTCGGGTGTTTCGGCCACGCTATTCAACGCACTGGCTCAGGCGGGAATCAACATTGAGATGATTTCAACTTCTGAGATTCGAATCTCGGTCGTTACCGACATTGACGAGGCCGACGCTGCAGCTCGCGCAATTCACACCGCCTTTGGTTTGGACAGCGAAATTGAAGCCGTTGTTTACGCAGGTACCGGTCGCTAGACTAAAGAATTCAACAGGAGAAAACTCATGAGCAAAAAGCCAAATCTAGCCCTTGTTGGAGCGACCGGAGCCGTTGGTACCGTAATGATTGACATAATCAACAATCGGGAGAACATCTGGGGAGAGATTCGCCTGATCGCCAGTGCCCGCTCGGCTGGAAAAAAGATTTTCGTTCACGGCGAAGAGCACACCGTCGTGGCGCTTTCTCCGGAGAGCTTCGACGGAATCGACATCGCGATGTTCGATGTGCCAGATGAGATTTCGGCAGTTTGGGCGCCAATCGCCGCGGAGCGCGGTGCCATTGCCATCGATAATTCCGGCGCTTTCAGAATGAACGATCAGGTTCCACTCGTGGTTCCTGAGGTGAATCCTGAGCAGGCCAAGAACCGACCACTCGGCATTATCTCGAACCCAAATTGCACCACGCTAACAATGATGGCTGCGATGGGTGCACTTCACCGCAAGTGGACACTTAAGGAACTTGTGGTTTCTTCCTACCAGGCAGTTTCTGGCGCGGGTGCTGCTGGCATCGATCGTCTGGCAGCGGAACTCGCAGTTGTTGGAAAGGATGCAAACCTAGGATCTGCCAGCGGGGATGTTGCGATTGCTTTAGCCGCGGCTGGAGTTAGTCAGGCTGACTCGCTTTGGGCCGTGCCAATCGCGTTGAACGTGATTCCATTT
>JBIKJD010000126.1:0-3264 GCA_044361205.1 Rhodoluna sp. | reverse complement strand
CCGAGAAAGACATCGCCACCATTGCTGCCGGCAAGAAGTATGACATCGGCTTCAACGGAGCACCGAACTTAGACGTGATTCTGCCAGGTGTTGCCGGCGGACTAACCGAAATTCAATTTTTGCTAGATGGCGCTGAAATCAAAGATGCCGATGGCAACGTTCAGCGCCTCACCATTCCGGTGGTCGATGGAACCTTGGCAGAATACCGCGCGCTGCTTGAAGAGCCAACCGAGTAGAGGCTCTTCTAAACCTCGAATTTGTAACCGAGGCCGCGAACTGTTACCAGGTGAACCGGCCTGGCTGGGTCATCCTCTATTTTTGAGCGGATGCGCTTCACATGCACATCGAGGGTTTTGGTGTCGCCGAAATAGTTTGAGCCCCAAACTCTGTCGATGATCTGTGCACGAGTGAGAACGCGGTTGCGGTTCTCGAGCAAAAGTTCGAGCAGCTCGAATTCCTTGAGCGGCATGGCAACTTTTTGGCCGTTCACAAAAACCAAGTGACGGTCAACATCCATTGAAACCGGCCCACCTTCGAGAAGGCCGTCGGTCACCGGAGTTGGTTCAGAGTTGCGACGCAGAACGGCTTTCATGCGAGCGAGAAGTTCTCGGGTCGAGTAAGGCTTGGTGACATAATCGTCTGCGCCAATCTCGAGCCCCACGACCTTGTCGATTTCGGAATCTTTGGCTGTGAGCATAATCACCGGCACATTTGATGATTGGCGAATGACTCGGCAAACTTCGTTGCCGCTCATGCCTGGCATCATCAAGTCGAGCAGAACGATGTCGGGGTTGGTTGATTTGAAAATCTCGATAGCGGCGTTGCCGTCGGCTACATCAAGAACCTCGTAACCCTCTTTTTCAAGAAGGTAAACCAGCGGTTCACGAAGTGATTGTTCGTCTTCTACAACTAGAACTCGCGTCAAGGCTGACTCCTATCAGAATCTTGTTCAACCACATTTTTATCTGCCAAAGGTATACGCAGGGTGAACGTAGAGCCAACGCCAGGCTTAGAGAAAAGCTTGACTTCGCCGTTGTGTGTCGACGCAACGTGCTTCACGATTGCGAGCCCAAGACCGGTGCCACCTGTTGCCCGCGAGCGAGAAGGATCAACGCGGTAAAAACGCTCAAAGATTCTGGTCTGATCTTCTTGCGGAATGCCGAGCCCTGAATCGGTGACCGCGATCTCGGCGACGTCATCGACCTTTCTCAGCCCGACACCAACCGGTGCTCCTTCTTCTGAATACAAAATGGCATTCTCGATCAGGTTCTTCACCGCTACCGTGAGCATTTCGGGGTCGCCAATAACCTCCACGCCTTCGGGTGCGTCGTAAGTGATTTTCACATTGCGGGCCTCGGCTCGATACGAGTTTCTATCTAGGGCTTCCATGACAACCGTCGAGAGGTCTACCACCTCAGCGTTGGCGACGACTTCTGCTGATTGAATACGAGAAAGTTGCACCACGTCTTTGATTAGGTTGGTCAAACGCTTCGACTCTTTTCGCAGACTCTTCGAGAATTTTCGAACCGCCACTGGGTCGTCTGACGCGTCGACCAGTGCTTCTGCGAGCAGGCTGATGGCACCGATCGGAGTTTTGAGCTCGTGCGAAATGTTGGCGATGAAGTCGCGTCTCGTGTCATCGAGCCGTTTTGATTCAGTGTTGTCTTCAACAACTAAAAGCACGTTGGCGTCTGACAACTGCACGGCTCTGGCATGCAGCAAAGTTTTTTCAGGCCCCAAACCAACAGCGACGTCAGCCTCGAGTGTCTCAACGCTCGAAGTTTGTGATGCGCTAACAACCAAGGCCCTCAGGTCGTCTTGGGCAAGGTCTCTATTTCTCACCAAACCAAGAGCGATCGCACCCGGAGTTGCCCGAAGAACTTGATTGTTTGGCGTGACAACCAGCGCGGTAAGTGACAAAACCTCGAGCAGTTCAAGTGCGCTGTCTGAAGAATTTTGTTCAATGGCTAGCTCGGAAGCCTTAGCCCGGCGTTTCATTGTGACCAGCAGAAAAAAGATCAGGCCCAGCGCCGCGATTAGACACACTGCCAAAACTATCTCTGAGATGTTCACAAGGTTAAGATTAGGTGATGGTGGCTTTGGCAACATTCGGCGCATTGGTCTCTAGTTACGATTTTTCGACCGGTTTAGCCCTTGTTTGTCAGAAGTTAACCTTCTGAAGGCAAGATTTAGTTGTAACCCTAAGGAGCGCAAATGGCCCGCGAAGTCTTTCAGCAAGAACTCAAAGAAGTTCAAGAGCGTCTTGTCGAAATCGCCACCGATGTCACGCACATCATGCAGAGCGCTTCACATTCGTTCACTAAATCTGACGTAGCACTTGCCGACCAAGCCATCGCAAGCTCGGAATCGATCCAAAACAAGGCACTTGCCCTGGACGAACTGGTAATCAAGATTCTTGCCCGCCAGTCTCCGGTTGCTCGCGACCTTCGCATTTTGGTTTCTGCACTTCGCATCAGCGCATCACTCGAGCGCATGGGTGCCCTCGCTGGTCACATTGCCCAGATAGCAAGATTCAGATACCCAGGCTCGGCTATTCCAGAGTCGCTTCGCGCAACCTTCGTTGAAATGGGTGTTCTCGACTTGGCTCTTGCCAACAAAATTGTGAAACTTCTCGCCGACCCAGATGTTGACGTTGCCCGCTCGATTCAGGCTGAAGACGAGCGCGTTGACGAATTACACCGTCACGTTTTCGACACCGTGTTGGGCGACGACTGGAAAGAGAACGCCGTTTTCACCGTGGATGTCACACTCGCCAGCCGCTACCACGAGCGTTTTGCCGACCACGTGGTCGACATTTCGTCGAAGCTTTCGTACCTCACCACCGGTGAGTGGAACGACCAAGACTAAGTCTTACTTTTTACCCTGAGCTGCGACTGCTGCAGCACCAGCGGCTGCTGCCTCTGGGTCTAGGTATTCTCCACCTGCAACGATTGGCTTGAAGTTGGCATCTAGTCGGTAGACCAACGGAATTCCAGTTGGAATGTTCAACTCTGCGATGTCATCGTCAGAAAGCCCATCAAGGTGCTTCACCAGCGCGCGCAACGAGTTACCGTGTGCGGTAACTAGAACCGTCTTGCCAGCTACCAAATCTTGTGAAATTTCGTCGTTCCAAAGTGGCAGCATGCGCACTAGAACATCTTTGAGGCACTCGGTTTTTGGAATGTTCTCGCCAAGCTCCGCGTAGCGCTCGTCGTGAGCCTGCGAAAACTCATCGGCGTCATCGATCGGCGGTGGTGGTACATC
>JBIKJD010000125.1:0-3266 GCA_044361205.1 Rhodoluna sp. | reverse complement strand
TAAACGGAGCAACGTCGCCCAGAATCCCAAGAAGTGTTTCTTCAAGCAAATATAAGGAGTTTCGTTGTCAGCATTCCAGTGGTCCGAATTAGACTCTCGCGCAGTTGATACAGCAAGAATTTTGGCAGCAGACGCTGTCGAAAAAGTAGGAAACGGTCACCCAGGTACCGCAATCTCCCTTGCCCCAGTAGCTTATTTGCTTTTCAACAAGGTCATGCGTCACGACCCTAACGATGAGCGTTGGATTGGTAGAGACCGCTTTATCCTGAGCGTCGGCCACTCCTCGCTGACTCTATACAATCAACTTTTCCTTCACGGCTATGGTTTGGAATTGGATGACCTAAAAAGTTTGAGAACGTGGGGTTCACTAACGCCTGGACATCCAGAGTACAAGCACACCAAAGGGGTTGAAATAACTACCGGGCCGCTCGGTCAGGGGCTGGCTTCAGCCACCGGATTTGCTTATTCGGCTCGCTACGAAAGAGGTTTACTCGACCCAAGCGCACCTCTAGGAACATCTCCTTTTGATCACTTCGTCTACGTGATAGCTGGAGATGGGGATATGCAAGAGGGCGTCACGGCTGAAGCGGCATCATTGGCTGGACATCAAAAACTAGGAAATCTCGTGGTCATTTATGACAGCAATCAGATTTCGATCGAGGACGACACTGATATCGCGTTCACCGAGGACATTATCGGCAGGTATAACTCATACGGTTGGCACACTCAAACTGTTGACTGGAAAAAGACTGGAAGTTATGTTGAAGATCTAGAAGAGCTTTACAACGCGATTGAAAAAGCTAAGACGGTCACCGACAAACCATCCTTGATTAGACTTCGCACCATCATCGGTTGGCCTTCTCCTACAAAACAAAACACGGGAAAGATCCACGGTTCCGCCTTGGGATCGGAAGAGCTAGTGGGACTCAAGAACATTCTCGGCTTTGACCCAACGCAGTCATTCGAGGTCGCCGAAGAGGTGCTAAAGCACACTCGCGGATACCAAGCTTTTGCTCAGGAAAATCGAAATGTCTGGGAAGCGGCCTTTGATTCCTGGGCTTCCGAGAATCCTGCCAAAAAGCAACTTTTGGACAGAATGATTGCTCGAGAGTTGCCCGAGGACCTAGAGGCTGCTGTCCCCCAGTTTGAAGCCGGTGGCGAAATTTCCACCCGTGTAGCCTCAGGCAAGGTAATCAACGGTATTGCCACGGTAATGCCTGAACTTTGGGGCGGTTCGGCTGATCTTGCGGAGTCAAACATGACCACGATAACGAACTCAAAATCGTTCGTACCCGCCGAGTGGTCGACTCATGAGTGGAGCGGCGATAAGTACGGCCGTGTTCTACACTTTGGTATTCGAGAGCACGCAATGGCTTCAATACTCAACGGAATCACCCTGAGCGGGCATACGCGTCCCTTCGGTGGCACTTTTCTTATTTTTAGTGATTACATGCGTCCTGCTGTGCGCCTTGCCGCGCTGATGGGTGTTCCTTCAATATTTGTTTGGACGCACGACTCCGTGGCTCTAGGAGAAGATGGCCCCACTCATCAACCAATCGAGCAACTGGCAACTCTAAGGGCTATTCCAAATCTTTCAGTTGTCCGCCCTGGAGATGCGAACGAGACGAGTTATGCCTGGATCGGAATGCTACAGAACCAAAACGGACCGTCGGGTATCGCCCTAAGTCGTCAGAATCTTCCAATCCTATCCAGAGGTGAGAAAGACTCAACGGGAACAATGGTTAACGGAGCTGACAACACTCTCAAGGGTGCTTACACGCTCGTTGACGCGGCCAATGGCAAACCTAAAGTGATCCTTATTGCTACCGGTTCAGAACTCCAATTAGCACTTGATGCTCGTTTGAAACTTGAAGCATCTGGAATCGCAACGAGAGTCGTTTCCGCTCCTTGCCTTGAATGGTTCGAAGAGCAAACAGAGGATTACCGTCTGTCCGTCCTGCCAGCCAACGTCAAGGCGCGTGTGTCAATCGAAGCAGGGCTTGCACTTGGTTGGTCGAAATACGTTGGCGGCGATGGGGAGAGCGTCTCAATCGAGCACTTCGGTGCTTCGGCAGACTACAAAACACTTTTCCGGGAATTCGGAATGACTGCAGAAAATGTGGTCGCAGCGGCGAAAAGAAGCATTAGGAAGGCCTAGAAAATGAACCACCCATTGGCACAATTAGCAGCAAACGGCGTCAGCATTTGGCTTGATGATCTATCAAGGGAGAGAATCAACTCCGGTAACTTGGAGAAGCTCATACAGACTCGGTCGGTATCAGGCGTCACAACTAATCCAACCATTTTTGCCTCCGCGATTGGATCTGGCGAAGGCTATTCCGAGAAGATAGAGAAGTTCTCGGCCCAGGGGCTGACTGCGACTGAAACTATTTTCGAGTTAACTTGCCAGGACGTCGCTGACGCGTGCGACATCTTCAAGTCTGTTTATGAACAAAGCCAAGGCTTCGACGGAAGAGTTTCTATCGAAGTTGAACCTACCTTGGCTCATGATGCCAAAGCGACAATCGATCAAGCTCTGACTCTATACAAAAAGGTCAATCGTGAAAACGTAATGATCAAGATTCCTGCAACCCGAGAAGGGTTAGAGGCCATCACTGCCGTGACTGCGGCGGGAATCAGCGTCAACGTAACTTTGATTTTCTCGCTCTCTCGGTATCGAGATGTTATTGCAGCTTATAAACAAGGCATTATTCAGGCGAAGCAAAACGGTTTAGACATCAGCAGTATTCATTCAGTGGCTTCATTTTTCGTGTCCCGGGTGGACACAGAGGTGGACAAGCGGCTTAGCATGCTTGGAACCCCTGAAGCAGATTCTCTGAAAAGCAAAATAGCCTTAGCAAACGCCCGACTTGCCTACCAGGTTTTCGAGGCTAGCTTTGCCGATTCCAAATGGCAGGAATTGGAAGGCGAAGGAGCCAACAAGCAGCGCCCATTAATGGCCTCTACGGGGGTCAAAGATCCAAACCTTTCAGACACTCTCTATGTAACTGGGCTGGTTGCCCCGATGCTTGTGAACACCATGCCAGAAAAGACCATGGAGGCAGTGTTCGACCACGGCGTGGTACCGGTCGATTCCATAAGATCCGAGTACGCGTCTGCTCAAGACTTGTTAGAGACCTTGGATCAAATTGGAATCAATCTTTCCGATGTAACCGAACTTCTCGAAAAAGAGGGTGTTGAGAAGTTTGAGGCGTCCTGGGCAGACTTGGTCAAATCTGTTGAGATAGCTTTAGCGGAAGCAAAGA
>JBIKJD010000124.1:0-3292 GCA_044361205.1 Rhodoluna sp. | reverse complement strand
TTACAACTACAGTTATGGTGCGGCGAAGTCTCTGGCCGAAAAAACTGCCCAAGGACTCCAACAGCGCCTAGCCAAAACTAAGGTCTCAGTTTCACTCATCAAACCCGGCCCAACGGCTACGCCCATGACCAAGGATCATAAAGGCAACTTTTCCAGCCCCGACGACGTCGCCCGAGTGATGGTCGCAGGCATTGGAAAAGCAAAGAGAACGATTTACGCGCCGAAGCGTTGGCGCCTCATCATGTTTGTTGTGAGGAACATGCCCTTTTCGCTCTTCAAAAGGTTTAGGTTTTAAAGGATGCGAAAAACAATGAGAAAGCTCAGTGCCGCGGTGGTCTTGGCGCTTGCGCTGACTGGCTGTGCTCCGCAGCCCGTTGCCCAACCCGAATCTAAGTACGCAAATATTTCCCAAATAATTGCGGTGATTTCCGATTTTGGTACTGCTCGTAAAGCTCAACGGGCCGTCTCAAAAATGGTGGCTACTTTCGAACCAAGTTTTGTGGTCACCGCGGGCGACAACATCTACACCAAGAAAAAGGGTTACAAGAAACTTGTAGGTGATTACTATCCTCAAAGAATTGTTCCGGTGCCGGGGAACCATGACTATCTTGAGGGCATAGATAAGTACGATGCTTACTTCGGAACGACGCCGACAACCAGAACTTATGTTCACCAGGCGGAATCCGGTGTTGATTTCTTCTTGATCGACACCGACCCCGGCCTGAACTCTTACACAATTCGCAGCGAACAAATGGAGTGGCTCAAGGCGGCCACCTATGCCTCCTCGGCTCAATACAAGATTGTGGTCATGCACCACCCACCGTTTTCTTCGGGGAAACATGGTTCAACTAGGAAGTATCAGTGGGACTTTGCATCAATTGGAATCGACATGGTGATCAGCGGGCACGATCACACATATGAGCGAATTGTCAGAGATGGAGTGACCTACGTCGTAGTTGGCACTGGCGGGGCCAAACTTTACGACTGTCGAAAAAAGCGTGTTGAGGGTTCCGTTCTTTGCAACGATCGCCACTACGGGGCAATGATACTCAATGTCAACAGCCACCAACTCCGGGCAGTTTTTCATGGAACCAAAGGGCAACCGCTCGACCTTTTCACAATCAATCCCTAGTTAGCCAAGAGTAGGCTCTTACGGTGCGATTCATTCTCTCCAAACTAGGTCTTGGCGTTTTGCGAAACGACCCTGCCGTTCGCGCAATCTCCTGGCAAACGCTAATCAGCCGGATCGGCAACGGTTTGTTCATGACCATCGAGGTGATTTACTTCTCGGTGATTGTTGGCCTAACCCCCTTGGAAATTTCACTCGCGATTGGAGCCGGAGGTTTAGCTGCTCTACTTTTTTCGGTGCCATCCGGGCTTATCGCTGACCGATTTGGGCCCAGAAGAGTTGTGTTCTGGTCTCACATCCTCGAAGGTTTGCTCCTGCTGCCGCTTATCTTCATTCGCGATTTTTGGGCACTGGTCTTGATCAATGTTCTAATCTCCCTCGTTGCTACGGCGGGGCACAATGCCACTTCAACACTTATTTCCACCATGGGCACTGGAGAAGAACGCGTCTCAATTCGTGCTGCTCAGCGCGCCATGGCCAACATGGGAATTGGCTTCGGGACCGTCTTTGCCGGTATTGCCCTGTGGCTAAACACCGAGCTTGCCTACGAGGTCACCATTGCCTTTGATTTCCTCTTGTTCATGCTTGCCGCAAGGTTTGTTTTGAGATTGCCAAACGCCAAGCCAACGACCAAAAAGGGCGACGCCATAAGCTTCGTGGCTTTAAAGGACTATCGATTCCTAGGGGCAACTCTGTTGAATGGCATCGTCTCACTGCACTTTGTGATTCAAGGTGTTGCATTGCCGCTGTGGATCTTGAATTACACCGAAGTCCCGACCTGGTGGGTTTCAGTTCTGTTTGTCATCAACACCGTCCTAGTTACCGTTCTGCAGATTCGAATGAGTCGTGGCACGGGAACCCTGATGATGAGCGTGAAGAAGTTCCGTATCGGAACGGCATACCTACTGCTTTCTTGTGTGGTTTACGGTCTCGCTGCCGATCTGCCGATATGGATAGCTGCGAGCATTTTGGTGACCGGTATGGTGGTTCACACCATGGGTGAGTTACTTGCCGCAGCCGGTTCGTGGAGCATTGGATTCGATTTGGCAGAAGAAAAGCACATGGGTCAATATCAGGGTGTTTACTCGCTCGGTTGGGGTTTGGGCGGATCTTTCGGTCCGCTTTACGTGACCTCGATGATTCTCGGTTTCGGGGTGGCCGGCTGGTGGATTATGGGCGGAGTCTTCCTGGTGGCAGGGTTCCTGATGCACGCTCTCATAAAGCGCCACCCGGTTGTGAAGCTAGCGCCCGTACTTCCTGAGTAGAGCATCAACTTCGCGTGATTTCATGCCAACCCAGTTTTGGGTCGCTCGTTGCGCCCAGGTGGACTCACCGTTCAAAGTTTTGCTGATTGCCTTCATTTGGCCCACGAGGTCGATGTCGCTAGCAACCTTTTTTGTTTCCTTGAGAGCGTCTAGGTACTGGTTTCGGCAGGGTTTGTAGACCAGGCATCTGGAAAACATGTAACCGCGTCCTTTGCTTTCGATCTGGAAGTCAGTGTAGATCAATGGGTATCCGATAGAACGAGCATCCATTGGGAAATTGAATGCAAACGTTTCATCGGCGCCGGTAGGCATCATCGTGAAGACCCCGTAAGCATCCGAACGGAGGTAGTAGTTGTTGATGATTGAACCCGAATAGCTATCCCAGGCCGAGATGAAATTATCGACTGCCCACATTCGAATCAAAGAATCGCGCTCGGTGTAGCGATCCATGGCCTTCCACCAGCTGGAATCCTTCTTGATCTTTTGAACATTTGCTAGAGCTTGAAGATCTTTCTTGTTGGGAGATTTCTTCCAACCTTCTTTTACCTCGAATACCCCGGTGTCGCAGTCTTTGCCACCCTTAGCTGCCCCTGCCCGCGTCACATCTATCCAGTGCTTGCAGGGTTCGTAAAGGTGTTGAGTCGGGCTGTCAAAACGGTTTTCCAAGAAGACGTCATCGTAGGGCTCAATTACCGCGAAAAGCCCCTTGTTATAGGTGACATTGCCGATTACGACTTTGACATTTGCGTAACCTACTCGCGGTGCCGGAACACCCATCGCGTTGTAGAGCTTGTAAGCCGAGTACTCGTGAATCTTCGACTCGTCTTGCGTCATGGCGTTGAGCGTGAGCGACTTCATAGTTCCGAGGAAACCCAGGTTGAGAGGCCCTTCCAAATTG
>JBIKJD010000023.1:0-12411 GCA_044361205.1 Rhodoluna sp. | reverse complement strand
GTGAGTTCGCGGTAGGTCTCTTGGCTAGGAACCCAGGCTTCGATGTCGTATTTGCGGGCCGCGCTAGAGCCGAGGTCTCCGGCAGCAGTGTGAATCACGCGGTAAGGCAGTTCGCACTTCTGAAGCATCTGTTCCTGCCAAGCCAAAAGCTTGAGGTGCTCGGCCTCGGCTTGCTCTGGTTCAACGTAAGAGAACATCTCTAGCTTGTTGAACTGGTGAACGCGCAAGATGCCCTTGGTGTCGCGGCCGGCGCTTCCCGCCTCGCGACGGTAGCAGGTGCTCCAACCGGCATAGCGAAGTGGTCCGTCGGTAAGGTCGATGATTTCGTCGCGGTGGTAACCGGCCAAAGCAACCTCGCTGGTTCCAGTTAGATACAGGTCGTCGGCTGGAAGGTAGTAAATTTCGTCGGCGTGTGAACCTAGGAAACCGGTGCCAGCCATAACCTCTGGACGAACCAGGGTCGGTGTGATTAGCGCCGTAAAACCGGCTGCTGCCGCTTGATCGAGTGCGAGGTTCATCATGGCTAGTTCCAGGCGGGCACCCCAACCCTTCAGGAAGTAAAAGCGAGAGCCCGAGACCTTGACACCACGCTCTAGGTCGAGGATGTCAAGGTCTATCCCGAGTTCAGAGTGGTCCTTTGCGGCAAAGTTGAAGACTGGCTTGGTGCCAACCTCGCGGAGCACTTCGAAGTCGTCCTCGCCACCGGCTGGAACACCTTCGCAAACAACGTTCTCGATTTTCCAAAGCAACTGGTCGAGTTCTTCTGCAGCGGCAGTGGCCTTGGCGTCGGCAGCTTTAACCTGAGCGGCTAGTTCTTGGGCGGCGGCAACGAGCGCTGCCTTTTCTTCCTTTGGAGCGGTGGCCACGGTCTTCGAGTGTGCATTTTGCTCTGCACGAAGAGCCTCGAATGCGGCAAGGTCGGCTCGCCACTGAGAATCGGCAGCGGCGGCTTGGTCCACGAGGTCTTCGTTGCCACCGCGAGCGCGTTGAGATTCCTTGATGGCGTCTGGGTTTTCACGAAGAAGATTTAGGTCAATCACCCGATAAGTCTATTGTCTGACCTTCAAGTGACGCTCCAGGATTGCAGCAGCTTCCTCCAGGGAATAGCGTGATTCCGCGATACCGAGAGTAAGGTCAAAACCGACTTCAGTCGTCATATTGTGTTCGAAGCCGTTGATCCAAATAAAAGTCACCATCAGTAGCCAGCTGGTTCGTTTGTTTCCGTCAATCATGGGGTGATTCTTAATAATCGAATGCATCATGGCCGCGGCTTTCAAGGCTAGAGTTTCGTAGGCGTCTTGACCGAACACGGTGGTTCTCGGACGAGCCAGGGCACTCTCTAGAAGCCCTGGGTCTTTGACATAAAATCCGAACGATTTAACTTGTAGTAAAGCATCTTCCAGATCGAGATACTGGGTCATGCATCGGCCAGTTTCTCAATCAACTCGGCATCATGAGACAGTACAAAAGCTCGCGCTTCTGAAAGTTGCATCTGCCTAATCGACTTTGCATCACTCAGTTCTATTGCGTGAATTACAGCCTGTTGCTTTGAAACCCCTAACTCAGTTGCCAAACGTTCTAATTTCGAGTCGAGTTCATCAGTTAGTCGAATTGTCATAGCCATATTTATACGGTATCAAAGTGATACCACTATGCGCTAGTGACAATCTGTGGAAAAGTTACTTGGCAACGGCCTTCTGCCACCAGCGTCTCGAAGTTGAATAGTCCTTGGCGTCGTTGTTGCCTTCATGAACAGAAGCTTTCTTGTCGGCGCGAGGGTAAGAGCCAAGGAAGACGAGCTTCGGGCTGAATCGGTAGAGCCCCTGGATGGCTTCGGCAACGGCTTCGTCTGTGGCGTGACCGTTGGCATCCACGTTGAAGCGGTAACGCCCAAGGCGGTCTCCGAGCGGGCGAGACTCGATCCGGCTGAGGTTCACGCCCCTTGCGGCGAACTGTTCCAGCATCTCGAGCAGAGCACCTGGGCGGTCGTTCGGAAGTTCGACAATCACCGAAGTCTTGTCGTGGCCGGTTCGCTTCGGGATCGCTCCCTTTTTGCCGACCTCGATGAAACGGGTCTCGGCGTGCTTGTTATCGGCGATGTTTTTTGCAATTACCTTGACCATGTAGTGATCGGTGATGTTTGGGGTTGAAACTGCTGCATCGATTGATTCGTTTTCCCAAAGATCTGATGCAGCGGCAGCGTTTGAAGTTGCCTGGAAGTGCTTGTGGTTCTTGAGGTTCGCACCCAGCCACTTGCGAACCTGAGCGTAGGCCACCGGGTGCGCCGCGATGGTTCTAACATCGGAAAGCTTCACCCCTGGCTTTGCCACTAGGTTGAAGTTCACCGGCACCGTGTATTCGCCATAAATCTGAAGACCCTCGATTGTCGCAAGTGCGTCCAGAGTGGCACTAACTCCGCCCTCGACGGAGGACTCAACCGGAACGATTGCGCGAAAGGCTCGACCGGCCAGTACTTCCGCGAGCGCGTCAGCGACCGAAAGCACTGCCTTCCATTCCTGCCCCTCGGCAGCCTTCACCTGACGCAGTGCCAGTTCGGTGAAAGTTCCAGCTGGGCCTAGGTAGGCGTAGCTGGTCTTTACGTTGCTAGCTTTTGATGACATACCTCTAGGTTAACCGCCACAATTGACTTATGAGTACGCGCGCTGGCAAAAAGGCGGAGAGCCGAGACCTGGTCAACATCGAAAAACTGGTTGATGACTACTTCAATATCCACCCAGACGTTAGCGATCCCGTTCAGAAAGTCACCTTCGGAACATCCGGTCACCGCGGTAGCTCCTTGAACGGCTCTTTCAACCACGACCACATCGCAGCGATTACCCAAGCGATTGTTGAATATCGGCGAATGGAAAATATTCGCGGGCCGATTTACGTTGGAAAAGACACACACGCCCTTTCCGGCCCAGCCGAAGAGACAGCTTTAGAAGTCTTGGCAGGCAATTCGGTAATCGCTTTTACCGATGCCGCGGGTCGGTTTGTGCCAACCCCTGCAGTTTCCGTGGCTATTTTGAATCACAACTCCGGCAAGAGTGAAAGTGATCCCTCTCGAGCCGACGGCCTGGTCATAACTCCTAGCCACAACCCTCCAACCGATGGTGGTTTCAAATACAACCCGCCTCACGGTGGGCCCGCCGACTCGGACGCAACCAATTGGATTGCCAAACGCGCGAATGAAATCATCAAAGGCGGATTGAGGGAAGTTTCGAAAACTAAGCCGGACGCGATTCCTTACGAGTTTCAAGAGAACTACATCTCGCAACTCGGTTCGGTTATCAACCTGGACGCTATCGCCAATTCAGACGTAACCATCGGGGCCGACCCTATGGGTGGTGCCGCGGTTGACTATTGGGGAGAAATCGCCAGCCGCTATCAACTCAAGCTAACCGTGGTGAACCCAGCTGTCGATTATCAGTTTGGATTTATGTCTCTCGACTGGGACGAAAAGATACGAATGGACTGCTCGAGCCCCTTTGCAATGGCGTCGCTTATTGAAGGGCGTGACCGCTTTGACATTTCAACCGGAAACGACGCCGACGCCGACCGTCATGGAATTGTCACCCGCGATGGTGGGCTCATGAACCCGAACCACTTCCTAGCAGCTTCAATCAACTATCTATTTCGAAACCGTCCCGATTGGGCGGCCAGCGCTGCCGTTGGAAAGACCATGGTTTCCTCATCGATCATCAATCGGGTTGTCGCCGACCTCGGTCGCAAACTGATCGAGGTTCCGGTTGGATTCAAGTGGTTTGTGCCAGGTCTACTTGATGGCTCGGTTGGTTTTGGTGGAGAGGAGTCGGCTGGTGCAAGTTTCCTCAGGCGCAACGGTTCCGTTTGGTCAACCGACAAAGACGGGATTATTTTGGCTCTGTTAGCGAGCGAGATCACCTCGGTGACCGGTAAAACCCCTTCGAAAGCGTATGAAGCTCTAACCGAAAAGTTCGGGGCTTCGGTATACGAACGAATCGATGCGCCGGCGACGCTCGCGCAAAAAGCCAAACTGGGTAAGTTGTCTGCAGATGCAGTTGACGCTACAGAGTTGGCGGGTGAAACGATTACCGCGATCCTCACCCACGCGCCTGGCAACAATGCCGCCCTCGGTGGCCTAAAAGTGGAAACCGAAAACGCTTGGTTTGCCGCTAGGCCTTCCGGCACAGAGAACGTTTACAAGATTTACGCCGAAAGCTTCTTGGGTCAGGATCACCTCGAACGCGTTCAGGCTGAAGCGAAGGCGTTGGTCGACGGAGTGCTTAGCGAAAGCTAATAGGTTGGCGCGGGAGCCATTCCGAAAAACTCCTCGAGGGTTGTAATTCCGGTTTCGTGCATCCTGGTGGCGATGTCGACGCCAACATATCGAAAGTGCCATGGCTCATAGCGATAACCGGTGATCTCGGTTTTACCTTTGGGGTAACGAACGATGAAACCGTAGCGGTAAGAGTTTTGTGCCAGCCAAATTCCGGCTTTGGTTTTCCCAAAACTGATTTTTATTGTCGAAACCCCTTTGGCTGCAAAGTCAACCGCTAAGCCGGTTTGGTGTTCCGAATAGCCTGGCCTGGCAGCCAAAGCCTCGCCCTTTGTTTTGCCCAGCGCTCGAACTTTGGCTCTGTGTATCGTTTGCTGAGAGGAAAAGCTGCGGAAGCCGCTTTGAACCACCAAGGTGCCCTTACCTGCCGCCTTCATGGCGTTTCCAAGGCGCACTACCGACTCTGCGGCATCTTTCTGAAGAGTTCTCCCGAGCGGGTTGTACTTGGCAACTCTCACCAAATTCTTTGGAGAATACTTTTTGTTGGTAAGTGGATTTTGTTTATTCACCAAGACGGTTAGTGATTTTGGTGAATTTAAGTCGCAGTTTTCTGAGCTAGGCAACTGCGCACAGAGAGAAAGTTGGCTATCTACAAAGGGTTTTGCAAAAGCCTGGGCTGGTGTTGCGAGGGTTAGACTCAAAACAATAGCGATTCCGCTGATGCTCCTCCCCAGGGTGCGCCGAAACCCATTGGTTACCCCCAGGTTCAGCACGGCCACGGGTTCCAGAATACCCGCGCGATGAAAGAAGCGTAAATGTCAAAAGAAGTAAAGAAGCCCGTTGCCGGCGAGATGTCGCATCGTGAAATTTTGCTGGTGTTGGTTGGTTTGATGGCTGGAATGTTCCTGTCAGCTCTAGACCAGAGCGTAGTTGGAACTGCAATGCGAACCATCGCCGACGACCTGAAGGGGCTTGAACTGCAGGCCTGGGTTACCACCGCCTACCTCATCACGTCGACCATCTCCACGCCGATCTACGGAAAACTGGGAGACATCTTCGGACGTCGTCGCCTGTTCTTGATTGCAATCATGATTTTCGTGGCTGGTTCTGCCCTTTCGGCACTGTCGGGTTCGATGCTCGAACTAGCCGGATGGCGTGCCATCCAGGGAATCGGTGCCGGCGGTCTTTTCTCGCTCGCCATCACGGTTTTGAGCGACATCGTTCCGCCTCGCGAGCGAGCTCGCTACCAGGGTTACACAATGGCTGTGTTTGCAACATCCTCCGTGCTAGGACCGGTCGTCGGTGGGTTGTTCGCCGATGCCGGAATGATTCTTGGCATCGACGGTTGGAAGTGGATCTTTCTCATTAACGTTCCAATCGGAGCAGCGGCGTTGTTCTTGGTTTGGAAGTTCTTGCACGTTCCTCACACCGCGGTGAAACATCGAATTGACTGGTTTGGCGCAACCACCATCATCATGGCCGTCGTGCCTATGCTGCTGGTTGCAGAAAATGGGCGTGACTGGGGTTGGGGAAGTGCCACAGCTATCACTTACTACATCGTTAGCGCTGTGGGTATTGTTCTGTTCATCTATGCCGAGCGCAAAGCCGGCGACGAAGCAATCCTTCCGCTAAAGCTCTTCAAGTCGAGCACCTTCACACTGACCACCGTGGTCGGCGTCATTGTTGGTGTTGGAATGTTCGGAGGCATGATGACCCTGCCATTGATGCTGCAAATCGTCAACGGTGTCGGTGCAACCGAGTCTGGGCTTTTGATGCTTCCTATGGTTATCGGAATGATGAGTGCCTCAATTATCTCTGGGCAAGTAACTAGTAAGACCGGCGAGTACAAGATTTTTATGATCACCGGAACTGCCATGCTGACTATCGGATACCTTTCGCTCTTCAACTACCACTACGACACACCAATCTGGGTAGTTTCAATCTCGATGGTGATCATTGGTATGGGCCTGGGTCAGCTTATGCAGACCCTGACCCTGGCAGCCCAGAACGCGGTGCCGGCAAAAGACATCGGAGTAGCAACCTCCTCTACGATGTTCTTCCGACAGATGGGTGGAACCCTCGGCGTTGCGGTATTCATATCGATTCTGTTCAACCGCTTGCCTGAAGCAATCAGGGGAGCTCTCGGGAACAAAGAGGTTCAGGCTGGAATCGCCGAGGCAGCTGCGGACCCATCGCTTTCCCAAGAGGAATCCGGCATGGCTGCCGGGCTTATGGCAGCTATCAAGAATCCTTCGGTTCTGGACCAGAGTGGACAGACCAACCTCAGCGAAGACTCATCGTTCCTAACCGGTTTGGACCCTCGACTTGCTCGCCCATTCCTTATGGGCTTTGCCGAATCGGCAGTAACGGTATTCATGTCGGCAGCCTTCGTGGTGGCAATTGCCTTTGCCATCACTTGGTTTATCAAAGCAGAGCCGCTACGAGATAAATCCGCGGCCGCCGAGGCTGCAGCAGCTTCCGCTTCGCACTAATCTAGAACTACACGGGAGTTCGGTGATACCGGACTGAGAGGACGACTCAATAGTTGTCGACCGTCAAACCTGATCTGGGTAATGCCAGCGCAGGGAGGACCTCTAACCCGTGCCCTACTCGAGAGAAGGGCACGAAAGTGCAGAAGAAGTTAACCGCAATTGCGTTATCGATTACCGCTTCGCTAGTTTTGGCTGGCTGCGCGCCAGCAAGCAACGAAAAGTCGGTTGTGTTGGTAACCCACGATTCATTCGCAATGAGCGATGAACTCATTGCCACGTTTGAAAAGGAATCCGGCTACGAGCTGAAATTGCTGAGAGCCGGTGATGCCGGCGAGATGACTAACAAGTTGATTCTCACCAAGAATCAGCCGATTGGTGATGCAGTCTTCGGGATCGACAATGCTCTCAAAGGAATTGCCGAGGAAAAAGGCTTGCTCGGCAGCAAGCTGGAAGCAATAAGTTTCGGTGACGTTTGCCTGAATCTAGACATCGACTGGTTTGCAAGCAGCGGGAAAGCGGAACCAACAACCCTTCAAGATTTGGTGCTTCCAGAGTTCAAGAAACTTACGGTTCTTTCAAACCCCGCAACTTCTTCACCTGGCATGGCTTTTCTTTCAACCACCATCGCAGTATTCGGTGAAGAGGGTTATCTGAACTATTGGGAACAACTAAAAGCCAACCAAGTGAAGATTGTGGCCGGTTGGGAAGACGCCTATTTCACAGAATTCTCGGGTTCAAGCGGCAAAGGTAACTACCCGATTGTTTTGAGTTACTCGAGTTCTCCAGCCTTTGAAATCCGCGACGACGGCAAGAGTCAAACAAAAAGCATCCGGACCGACTGTTACCGCCAAACCGAGTTTGCTGGGGTCCTCGCGAATGCAAAAAATAGTGCTGGGGCCAAAGCCTTGGTTGAGTTTCTGAGGGGTAAAGCTTTTCAAGCAACGCTGCCAGACGCTATGTATGTTTATCCGATTGATCAATCAGTGGAATTGCCGAAGGCCTGGGAAACATTTGCTCCAGCTGCCCTGACCCTAGTTGGCGAGGAGCTGGATGTAGCTGGAAATCGTGAAAGTTGGTTGAAGGCGTGGAGCCGAGTTTTTGAATAAACTCCGAGCCCTCTGGTTCCTGCCAATTATCTTCTTGGCAGTTCTGTTTTACTGGCCGCTGGTGAACATCACCGGACAGGGGTTGGCAGGACCGAGGCCTTGGGAAGGCTTAGAGCTCCGCGACCTTGAAATCACCTGGTTCACAATCTGGCAAGCGGTCATCTCGACAGTTGCAACCTTGGTTTTGGCGATTCCCGGCGCCTACGTGCTGTATCGCAAAACATTTCCGGGTCAGCGGCTGATTAGATCGCTAATCACTGTTCCGTTCATGCTTCCCACTGTCGTTGTGGCAATTGGCTTCACGATATTCCGCGACAGCTTTGGTTTTCTAGAAGACCCCCTTATTTGGATTGTCATCGCTCATGTTTTCATCAACTACTCGCTGATGGTTAGAACCATCGGAAGTTTTTGGATGTCACTGGACCACGACGTCGAGGAGGCGGCCCAGATGGCTGGAGCGGGAAGACTCCGAATCTTCTGGAGCATTACTCTGCCGCAGCTTAAGCCCGCGGTGATTTCGGCGACTGCGGCGACCTTCCTGTTTTGCTCGGCAAGTTACGGGGTGATTCTGGTTCTCGGAGGTGGGAGTGTGAAAACACTTGAAACCGAAATCGCGAACGCCGCTAATGTCTACCTGGATCTGGAGCGGGCTAGCCTCCTGGCCCTTGTGCAAACGGTTCTGAGTATCCTCGCATTCGCCATCTCTCAAACTGAAGGTCGAGCTAATTTCGGAATCGAATCCGCTTTGCACAACGGCGAGATGAAAGAACTTGACGCCCGCGATGCCATGCCGGCGCTAACCACGGCAGTTGTGGTGCTTGCCCTCGTTGCGACTCCAATGGCTTTGATTTTGATGAAGACCATTGACTCTGGTGACGGACTAATCGGGAACTTTGCCAATCTGGCCGGCCAAGGCACCCGCGACCTTTTGAACCTAACCGTGTTTGATGCAGCTGTGAACAGCATCAGAAACATGGCTATCGCGGGAATCATTGCGCTGGTTGTTGGAACCGTTGCCTCATACCTTCTTGCTCAAAGTTGGCGAAGCAGCCTTTCGAAAGTCCTGATCCGGGTTTTAGATATTGGCTTTTTGCTTCCGCTAGGGGTTTCCACGGTGGTGCTCGGGTTCGGTTACCTGATCACTTTTGGTGGTGGACCCTTACCGCTTAGAGAATCTTGGCTGGTGGTGCCGATCATCCAATCGGTTCTGGCAATCCCGCTTGTAATTCGTTTGGTTTACCCGGCAATCGCCAACATTGAAAGCTCTGGTCTTGAAGCCGCTGAATCGGCGGGGGCGAATCGCTTCCAAATTTGGTGGCTAATTCAGGTACCTCAGATTCGTCCTAGTTTGATGACTGCCGCAGCGTTCGCCGCTCTAGTTTCCCTCGGGGACTTCGGAGCTTCGAGCCTTTTGGCCTATGGCGATCAAGCGACTCTCCCAACCGTGCTCTATTCGCTTATCTCGAAGCCGGGCGGTGAAAACTACGGAATGGCGATGGCCGCCAGCACCCTGTTGATGGCGCTAACGTTCTTGGTTATTTTTGCTCTTGGCCGCGAAACTCGACGGGAACCGAAAGCTTTGAGAAGCGCTCGCGCATAACGTCGATGGCTTCTGGGTTTCGGTCCATCAAGACAAACCGGCGATCGAGTTCGGCAGCAACAAATCCGGTAGTGCCCGATCCGCCAAAGAAATCCATGACTAGGTCGCCCGGCTTAGACGAAGCCTGAATAATTCTTCTCAGGATTCCAATCGGCTTTTGGGTTGGGTAACCGGTTTTCTCTTTTCCGGTAGGCGAAACAATGGTGTGCCACCAAACGTCGGTTGGAAGTTTGCCAAGCTCCACCTTCTCGGCAGTTACCAGACCAGGAGCCATATAAGGCTCTCGGTCTACCGATGCCGAGTCGAAGTAATACTTGGAAGGGTCTTTCACATAGACCAAGATGGTGTCGTGTTTTGCCGGCCAGCGGCTCTTCGATTTGGCTCCGTAGTCATAGGCCCAAATGATTTCGTTGAGAAAGTTTTCCCGCCCGAACAGGGCGTCCAGTAGAACTTTCGCGTAGTGGGCCTCGCGAAAATCTAGGTGAAGGTAGAGCGTTCCGGTGTCATTTAGAAGACGCCAAGCCTCTTCAAGCCTTGGTTCCAAGAAGCTCCAGTAATCGGCAAATTCGTCGTCGTAACCGAGTACGGTATCACGCACGATGTCGTATCGCTGGCCCTTGAAACCAACTCGATTTCCAGTTTCGCTTCGAGTGGTGGTCGACTTTCCTCTTGTTTGACGGCGTCCGGTGTTGAATGGCGGATCGATATAAATCAGTTGCACCGACTGGTCGGGCATCTTTTTCAGATGCTCGAGGTTATCCCCGAAGAGGACTAGATTTTTAGAGTCGGACACATAGAAGAGATTAACCCACATGAGCACTGAAGTAGTTCACCAAGCTGACCGCTGCCGCTACGTCATCTTCCTCGATGGGGAAGAAGTTGGCGAGGCAACCTACACACCGAAGGGTGATGTTTGGGTGTTTGACCACACCTTTGTTAACCCGGTGCACCAAGGAAAGAATCTCGCTGCGATTCTGATTCGCGAGGCATTCGTTGACGTTCGCGAGCGGAAGAACATCTTGGTAAACCCAACTTGCTCATACGTGGTGCGTTACATGGAAAAGCATCCCGAAACTCAGGACCTTCTAGCTATTCCTATCGAAGACGCGATCGCCTTCTGTAAGTTGCCGCCAAGAAACTAGACGTGCGCCTCTAGCCAGCCGGCGAGATCTTCCAGCACTTCGTCCTGGTTGGTTTCGTTGTAGACCTCGTGCCTAGCGCCCTGATAAACGAATAACACGATGTCGTCCACGCCACGCTTACGGTAAGCATTTGCCAACAGAACATTTCCGCGCTCACCAGCGAGTGAATCGTCGCTGCCTACCTGCAAGAGGATTGGTACACTCGCGTCGATCGTTTTCTTAGGTCGGCCCATGAGCTTCAAGGTGTCGACAACTCCGACTACCTGAGAAAAAGTCTCACTGAAGTTCAGCGGGTCGTTGCGGAATCGCTTTCCAACCTCGAGGTCGCGGCTCAACCACTCTCCACCCGAGGCATTCGGCAGGTGGGCCCACTTCTTGTTTAGGTTACCGCCGTTGATTATTCCAGGAATCAGCAGCGAAGAGCCACTGAGCACCAGCGCACTGAGGTCGCTTGAGAATTTATCGTGCAGTCGCTGGGCGAGCATTGAGCCCCAACTGTGCCCGAGCATCACAATTTTGGCGTTCGCGTGCTCAGACTTGATGATTTCTGTCAACTTACGAACTTGCGCCAAGACGGCATCCATCCCACCGGGGCCGAGAAGTCCCTGTTTTTTGGTGATGCCGGCTTCAACCATTCCCTTACCCGTTAGGCCATGACCGCGATGGTCATCCGAATAAACGGCGTAGCCAAGTGAATTGAGTTTACGAGCGACATGGTCGTAACGTCGCGAGTGTTCACCAATTCCGTGAACCAGTTGAACCACAGCTTTCGGTTGAGCCACGGGCCACTCCCAAAAAATGATTTCAACACCATGGGAATCTATGAAACTTCTGCGTAGGGGAAGGTCGGTCATATTGCGAGAATACTCCTGATGGGAGATATTTATTGCCTGAGATTACTCAGGTTGCTTTCAGGAAACTCCCAAGTTCGTGAACAAGTGTTAGTCTCATGAATCAATCAGCTGAGCAATTGCCGCTCACCCCGCCGAACCAAAAGGTTCGACTCGGTGCGCGCAAGCATTCTCAGTTGAAGAGCTCCCAGGACCTTCTAGAGATTTTTGCTTGGGGAAGCGTGATCTTGGTCACGGTGATGTTCTTCCTAGATGGCGGTCTAGGCGCTTTCGGGAGCGTTGAAGAAGCCCTCGGATCAATTAGCCGACTAACTGCTCTCATCGGAACCGACCTTCTGCTTATTCACACCCTTTTGGTTGCCCGTGTGCCCTGGCTAGACAAGTACTACGGTCACGACAAGACCACCTTGGCTCACAAAAAGCTCGGCAAGCCCATTCTCTACATCATCCTTGCCCATTCGCTGGCTTCGCTAATCCAGTTCGCGATGGCTTCCGGCAAATCAATTGTGGACGAACTTCTCTACCTAATTTTCGAAGTCCCGGACATGTGGAGTGCAGCATTAGGACTTCTACTGATGATCATCGTGGTCATCACATCGATCAATGCCGCCAGAAAACGCCTTTCTTACGAAGCCTGGTACATCATTCACCTGCTCGGCTACGCGGCCATCCTCGCTGCAATCCCCCACCAGTTCACCACTGGCTCAGACATCGCCGGCAAGCCGCTGCAAACCTTCTTCTGGGCATCGCTCTACCTATTCGTGGCTTTCAACATCATCTGGTATCGCGTCCTAGCTCCATTGGTGATGAACCTTTCTCTGAACCTCCGCATCAGTGCGGTAGTTCGTGAGTCCAGCGACACCGTTTCAATTCAACTTTCAGGCACCAACCTCCACCGACTAGGTGGCAAGGCAGGCCAGTTCTACATGGTGAGAATCATGAACCGAAAGAACTGGTTCAAG
>JBIKJD010000123.1:0-3345 GCA_044361205.1 Rhodoluna sp. | reverse complement strand
TTCAACAGCTCGGTATCACTCGACTACGAGCAATCGAGGCTGGTCGTTCCATTGTGAGCATTTCAACGGTAGGTCCATCACAGATTTTTGGTCCCAAGGGAGAGATTCTCGACGAGTCAGCCGGATACGTTCCCGATTACCTCATTGCTGATGTACCGCTTACGTCTGGCAAGAATTTGACCATGAGTGGGGGCTGGTTGTTTGATCCGATAAACGCTAGTTTGGCAGGCCTTCTAGCTGCTTATCTGATTGTTCAGAACCGCAGAAAAACTACGAAACTCTAGTTGCTGGCCTTGGCCGCTTCACGGCGAGCGCGAATGTCATCTAGGCGCTCCTGCAGGATCTCTTCAAGTTCTTCAAGGCTACGACGCTCAAGAAGCATCTCCCAGTGGGTACGAGCCGTCTTTTCGTCGCTCTCATCGAGGACTACTTCAATGTCTCCCTCAAGCAGAGTTCCCTGTAGTCCACAAATCTTGCATTGCCAGGTCTGAGGAACTTCTGCCTCGGCGGCAAAGATCATTGCAGTTTCGTGGCCATTTGCGCATCGGTAGGTGAAGTTGTTGCGCTCCGCCATTACGACACCAGCTTCAGACTCAAGTGACTGGGTGCCTAAACGCATACCGCGCATTGTTTGCTGTGCCATGATGTCTCGCTTTCAAAGATTAGTGGTCAGTTTTAGACTGACTAGCGCTCGCTTGCGAACGCCTCTGCCATTAGTTTACCGCAGTCGGTGACAATCCCGGCTGCTCCAAGCTTCTTCAGCCTCTTGGCCTCGTTGACGTCATTTACGGTCCAAAAGTGCACCTCAACACCAAAAGCCTTGAGCCTGCTGATGAGTTGAGCGTCATCAAATCGAATCGGCCCCATTTTCACTGGAACCTGAAGTGCGTCAATTGTCCTGGAAAGCCGTCGAAATAGGGATCTTGCTCGTAACTTATGCCACAACCACAACTCGAAACTAAGCCAGGCATCAGCCGACGTTGCCACCCCCTCAAGCTTCGAAAGGGCCAAAGCGCGCCTTGAGGGAGAGAAGGAGGAAACCAAAACTCTTGACTCTGCTCTTGCTTCTATGATCGCATTCACTCCTGGGGAAATGCCCTCGGTGGTCTTGAAGTCAATGTTGAACTTGGCTTTGGGGAATGCCTTTAGGGCTTCGCTCAGCTTTGGTACTTGCAATCTGCCAAAGGGGGTTTCCAATCTAGCCAGTTGTTCATAGGTGAAATCACTTATTTTCTTGTTGAGCTGAGCTAGGCGAACGAGATTGTCATCGTGGAATAACACCGCGATTCCATCCTTCGTGCCCTGCACATCTGTCTCCAAATAGACGATGTCGCTCTTTACGGCGAATGCTAGAGCCTCCATGGTGTTCTCAATAGCACCGCCTTCGGTTGATCCACGATGGGCAAAAATGCGAAACCCGGCAGGGGAGAGGTAAGGTTTCACGCGTTCTCTCCTTGTCTTGACATAGGCTTTGTGGGTGCCATCTAAATCTAGCCAAAGTTTCGCGTATCGGTTCACGAAGCTGAACATTGGTCTGTTCATCTATGGTCTAGGTATTGCAATGCTGGTTCATGCGGACATCGGAATTCCACCGTGGGACGTCTTCGCCCAGGGAATATCTGTACAAACCGGGTGGTCTTTTGGTTGGTCGACCGTGGCCGTAAGCGTGATAGTCCTGATTTGCTGGATACCACTAAAGCAAAAATACGGAATTGGAACCGTTCTAAACGGGCTGCTGATTGGTGTTTGGTGCGACGTGTGGACTCCATTTCTTCCAAACATAGATCAGTACTGGATGCGCTTGACCGAATTCCTGATCGCCATGCTAATTGTTGCCTTCGCAACAGGAATGTACATAAGCACCCAATTCGGCAAAGGCCCTCGCGACGGAATCATGGTTGGGACCGCCGAGCTCCTCGGATGGCCATTCTGGATAGTCAGAACAATGTTTGAGGTGACGGTTTTGGCAATTGGGGTCTCCATGGGTGGCCGTTTTGGTGAAGGCACGATTATTTTCGCCGTTTGCATTGGTTATCTGATGCAAACATCAATGCGTTTGTTTGGCGTTGAACCGACAAAGAAGCCAAAGAATTGACGCTTTCTGGCGAACATCGTGAAACCGCTCGGGTTTTACTGAGAAACCCTGCTGGAGAAGTTTTCATGCTCCTCACGCATTTTGATCCGGAAGTTGGACTGCCACCAAGGTGGCTGACCCCAGGTGGAGCTATCGAACCGCAAGAAGACGTTCGAGAGGCAGCAACTCGAGAGTTGCTCGAAGAAACTGGGATTTCCATCAAGCCAGAAGATCTGGGGGAACCGGTAGCAAGAATTTCTGGCAAGTGGGTTTGGGCTGATGGTGAGAATTTTCACACTTTCACCGATAACTTCTTCGAACTTACTGTTCAGGATTTTGTCCTAGACGATTCAGGTTGGACGCAAGACGAACGCAGAGACGTTCTGGAGTATCGCTGGTGGACGCCTGAAGAACTAAGCGGAACTGAAGAACTTATTGGACCGCCCGACCTGGTCACCTTTATTTGTAACCGATAATGCACATTATGTCAAGTAGTAATTATCAGACCAGGAAAGCCTGTTCCCTAGGCTTGACTGGCATCCATCCACGATGAGAGCTTTTGTGCTGCTCTTCCGCTCTCAAGTGCGTCAGTTACGTTCGCTAGTGCGGTTTCAAACCTTGATGCGATTGACTCATCGGCCTTGCCGGAATCTTTGGCTAGTTCATAAGCAACAACGCCCGCAGCCGCATTAAGTTTTACAATTTCTGCCACGGGGCTATTGAATTCGCTTTCGAACAGGCGCTTGGCAACGTTCGCGTTGTGTTGAGGATCTCCACCGATCAGATCCTCTAAGGTGGCTCGACTCAGACCGATTTCGTCGGGATTTAGCTCAAATTCGCGAACCACTCCCCCTGAAACCTGCCAAATTTGACTCGACCCCGTCGTGGTTAGCTCATCAAGACCATCGGACCCCCTGAAAACAAGCCCAGAACGCCCCCTTTGCGCTAATTCCTTAGCCATTAGCGGTGCAATGACCGGGTTTGCGACTCCGAGCGAAGTAGCGATCGGCTGAGCTGGGTTTGCTAGCGGTCCTAGGAAGTTGAAAGTGGTGGGTACCCCTAGTTCCTTGCGGATTGGCGCCACATAACGCATAGCCGGGTGAAAAACGGGAGCAAAGAGGAATGTGATGCCAGTTTCGCGGAAAACATCGGCAATTCGTTGCGGGGATAGGTCAAGCCTGATCCCGAGGACCTCTAGCATCTCGGAAGAACCCGTTTTCCCGCTTGCCGAGCGCGATCCGTGCTTCATCACGGGAATCCCAGAGGCGGCT
>JBIKJD010000122.1:0-3375 GCA_044361205.1 Rhodoluna sp. | reverse complement strand
AGTTGGTAAAACGAGCAAAATGGCAACTCACAGCCAAGTCCTTCAGCAATTACCACTGGGCTTCTTTCAAACCCTGCTCAGCAAAAGATATCTAAGGGTTTGGCCGATGCTAGCTGGTGGGTTTGCAGGAGGGGCGAGGTCATCTCAAAAGGAACTCAGTGCAGCAATGTTCAAACTTAGGAAGTTTAGAAATCGCGTCGGTCACCACGACCTGCTAGTTGATGACGACTTGGTCCAAGAATTCAATAACATCCTTAGAATTGCGGAACTCATAGACCCGGACTTCCGAACTTGGCTCACTAAAGTCTCGAACGTTTCTTTGGTGATTGAATCAAAACCAACCTGCTAAGGAGTTATTCGCTGGTGTGTTCCGGCGGTGACTGCAGCGTGTAGAGGTTTGCGGGCTTACCAGGGCGAGAAGAGTCGCGCATGTTGGTTGGAGCCAAGAAGCTGTATTCGTCGTTGATCATGTTTCTGCGGAATAGGTCTCGTTGAACAACTTCCCCGCGGCAGACTTCTTGGAACTCTTGAAGGTCGCTGATGCGGAATGCTTCCCCGAGCGGATTTAGCCCTAGGTAGTTGAATGGGTCAAGCTTGCTGTTGAACGCGTGACGCAGTTTTCGCCAAGCATAGAAGACCATCTGGTCGTGGTCGAGGTCGAGAATCTTTCCTCCGAGGTCGCGCGCTAGTCGCTTCTCGTGGCGCTTCGAAGGTGAGAACTTTGGCATGAATCTGAATCCGAATCGGCTAACGCCGTCGTATTTGCTCAGGCTGCCGTTGTTCTTTTCGAATCGGGTCATGAATCCGGTGGAGTTCACGAGCTCCAAGCCAACTCGGTCTTTTCCTCCGAGAAGTTTTCGAACCTCTTCGAAGTCGGCCATCGCCCAGTAGGCGAATGAGATGGTTCGCTGGGAGCCGTCGCGGTTCGGGTCGTCGAAGGTTCCAATTTCTTTGAGGGGAACCATTAGCTCAAGTCCGATGCTTTCGCGAAGAACACGCTTGGCCGCCGAAGCAATGCTCTCGGCCGGTCCCATGAATCCACCAGGCAATACCCGGTGTTTGCTGCCGTCGTTGGCCATGGTGAGAACCAAAAGTGACAGACCGTTGCTCTGCCCGCGGAACTCCGAACTTGGCGAGAGCAGCGTCTCGTCCCAGATCATTGTCTGGAGGTCGGCCTCACTCGCGACGGTGAATAAAACAACGTCGACGGCTATGCGGGGATAAATGTCAGTGGTCACTTTTATAGTCTTCCTTGTGATAACTATTCTACGTGCAAAAACATACTCGGGAATAATTAGAGCAAAATGTCAGTTTGATACTGTAAGTTTGAGTAACTGCGAAAAAACGGAAGGAGCGGTAGATGATGACTAACAAAAATAACTGGGCCAATGTGCTCAAAGGCAACGCCTCGATTAAAGAGGTAATTGCAGCTGCGAATGCCGCTCCGGCTAAAACTAAGGTTCACACCAGTGGGCTCTCTTCTCTACTTCCAGCGATGCACGTTGGTCGCGGAAGCCGTTACGGCAACCTCACCTGGTTCCCGATCTTCACCGATGCCGAAGTCACCACTCGCGACTACGTAACCAGATTCGACTCTAAAGACGTGAAACTAGCCGAACACGATAACGCCACTGTCGGCAGCATCAAGATCCAAAACTCTGGCAAGAGCAAAGTCATTCTGTTCGAAGGAACCCTTCTTGAAGGTGGATGGCAGCACCGGGCTCTCACCCGTACCGTCCTAGTGAACGCCAAAGGCGTCACCGAACTGCCAGTCGTTTGCGTTGAGCAGGGTCGATGGGGTGGCCAAGCCGCCCAGCGAATCGGTTCGCGTCAGGCGCCAGCCAAACTACGTTCGGCAATGCGCGGAATGACCAAGCACGGCAACCTAATCAACCAAGCACAAGCCGATCAGGGTCGCGTTTGGAACGAGGTCAGCAACTACGCCGCAGTCAACGACGCATACAACGTCACTCAGAGCTACGTGCAAATGCACGATGAACTAGAGGCCCAGCTGGCAGCACTCGCCACCGAAGAGGTAACCCCGGTCTACGGTCAGCGCGGTGTGATCGTTGCAATCGATGGTTACCCGGTAGCCCTTGAACTATTCGACCACCCAGACACCTTGGCCGAGCGCTTGCAGAGCATCCTAGATGGCTTCCAGGTAGACGCCTTGGCCAAGCCTTACCGTGCTACCCCAGGCCAGTTAGCCCGAGACTTCGCAATGCGAATCGAACAGGTTGGCTTATCCACCCGTGTTGACGAACAGCATCTGCGCAACGAACCAGACGCCATCGTGGCTTCCGAAGCATTGGTCGACGGCAACCACCTGCTTCACCTCGCTACTTTGAACGCCAAGCATGAGTTGGTGTTGGCCGCATAACGGGTGAGCCGAGGAGGCAACCGCCAAATGCAGCATCAGCAACACCATCAACTACACGCTTAGGAGGCCCACCATGATGGAAATCAAGATTGAATACAACTGCCTTAAGGCAGAAGAAAAAAGCGCACTGGGATTAATGTTCGAGGTCACCGCACCCGAATCCCCAGCCGACGAAACCGAAGTGGTTCGTGAGCCAAAGGGAATCGTCTTCGTGATCGACCGCTCGGGCTCTATGGGCAACGGCCGACTCGACCTAGTTAAGCAGTCCATCATCGACATGCTGCCTCGCCTCGGAGCCGAAGACTATCTTTCGGTAGTTACCTTCGACGACGAAGCACGAGTTGACTTGGGGCTAACCCAGATCAAGTCGGCGAATCTTGCCGACTTGCGAACCAAGATTGCCGCAATTGAACCCGGTGGTATGACCAACATGGAGGCGGGTTACCGCTTTGGTTTGGCTGAGGCCGCCAAGGCGCCGGCTGGGGTTGAATCTACCCTCGTACTACTCAGCGACGGCCAGGCAAACTCAGGAGTAGTAGACCCAGTTCAACTAGGTCAGCTAGCCGCCGCCGCTACCGAACACTTGGTCACCACTTCGACCATTGGTATTGGTGAAGGCTACGACGAAACCATCCTCAATGCCATGTCGGTATCGGGAACCGGCAACCACTTCGCCGCTTTCCGCTTCGAAGAGGCAGTCGATGGTCTAAGCGACGAAATCGACGGCTTGTTGAAGAAGACCATTGCCAACCTCAAGATTGAGATCGAAGCAATTGGCCAGTTCAACGATCGCGACTTCAAGGTTCGCAAGGTGAACTACCTACGCGACTTCAAAACCTTCCCAGGTCGTGCCACCGCCAACCTAGGCGACTTGGCGTCCAAGGAAGAGAAGAACTACGTCTTCGAAGTGACCCTGCCAGGCATCAAGTTATCCGAAACCGCGCTTCTGCAGGCGATCAACGTTAAGTACGAGTACGAAGACTTGATCCTGGCCC
>JBIKJD010000121.1:0-3381 GCA_044361205.1 Rhodoluna sp. | reverse complement strand
AGAACCCTTGGCAATTCTTAGGCGTCGAGAGCCATTCAAAACCTTAGGCTGATTGCGTTCGACCGGGGTCATCGAGCGAATGATCGCCTCGGTTCGGTCAATCTCTTTTTCGTCGAAATTTTCTAGTTGGTTCTTCATCTGACCGGCACCTGGCAACTTGGCGAGTAGGTCTTTCATCGAACCCATCTTCTTGAGCTGCTGCATCTGCTCGAGGAAGTCCTCCAGAGTGAACTCGGACTTAGCCAGTTTGTCGGCAATTTTCGCCGCTTCGACGTCGTCGAATTGTTTTTGTGCCTGCTCGATCAGGGTGAGGATGTCTCCCATGTCGAGGATTCGGCTGGCCATGCGATCTGGATAGAACGGCTCGAAGGCGTCTAGCCCTTCACCCGTTGATGCGAAGATAATTGGCTTTCCGGTGACGGATGAAACTGAAAGTGCGGCACCACCACGAGCATCACCATCTAGTTTTGTTAGAACAACGCCGGTGATTCCTACGCCATCCTCGAAGGCTTTGGCCACGTTCACCGCATCTTGACCAATCATCGAGTCGATGACGAAAAGCACTTCATCTGGATCGACAGCCTTGCGAATGTCTCGAGCTTGGCTCATCAACTCTTCATCGATACCGAGACGACCAGCGGTGTCAACGATGACCACTGAGAACTGTTTTTTCTGGGCGAACTTGATTGCCTCTTTGGAAACCTTGACCGGGTCACCCTTGCCATTTCCTGGCTCTGGAGCGAACACCTCAACCCCGGCGCGCTCACCAACAACCTGAAGCTGGTTCACCGCATTCGGGCGCTGAAGGTCGGCAGCCACAAGTACCGGAGTCTGCCCCTGGTCCTTAAGCCACTTGGCCAGTTTCCCGGCGAGAGTGGTTTTACCTGAACCCTGCAGACCTGCCAGCATGATCACGGTTGGTCCGGTCTTAGCGAAAGTCAACTTGCGCTGTTGACCACCGAGAATTGTGACCAACTCTTCGTTCACAATCTGAACTACCTGCTGCGCCGGGTTTAAGGCCTTATTCACCTCATCACCGAGGGCGCGGTCACGCACTGCGGTTATGAAATTCTTGACAACCTCGAGGGCGACATCTGCTTCAAGAAGCGCGCGGCGAATTTCGCGCAAGGTGGCATCGATGTCGGCTGCACTCAATTTACCCTTCGCACGAAGGTTCTTGAATGTTTCGACCAAGCGGTCGGAGAGATTGCCGAACACGGCCACTCCTAACTAACTAGCCCGCGAGCAAACTCGCCTGGCTCAAAGAACGCGAAATCGGCAATACCTTCGCCGACTCCTACCAGTTTTACAGGGATACCCAATTCGCGTTGGATTGAGTAGACAATTCCACCTTTGGCAGTGCCGTCGAGCTTGGTAAGGGCAACACCGGTCACCTTAGCAACCTCGGCGAAAGCCTTCGCTTGGACCATACCGTTTTGACCGGTCGTGGCATCAATAACCAGAAGAACTTCGGCAATCACGCAATTCTTCTCAACCACACGACGAATCTTCTCGAGCTCGTTCATGAGGTCAACCTTGTTTTGCAAGCGGCCAGCGGTGTCGATAATCAAAACATCGGCCTGTTCGCGAAGGGCTATTTCGGTTCCTTCGAACGCTACCGAGGCTGGATCTTGGCCTTCCGTCTTTGGACGAACCAGAGTTGCACCAGACCGATCTGCCCAGGTGGCAATCTGCTCCACGGCCGCGGCACGGAAAGTGTCGGCAGCGGCGATAACAACTTTCGATCCGGCTTCGCTTAGATACTTTGACAGTTTTCCGATTGTTGTGGTCTTCCCCACGCCATTCACGCCTACAACTAGGACGACGTATGGCAATTGACCTGAGGAAAGATTTAGTTCACGGTCGTCGCGCGTTAAGTTCTCGGTGATGAGTTCGGCTAAAACGCTCTTCAGTTCAACTTCCGTTGAAGCACCGGTTTTCTTGGCACGAGCCTTCACTTCCGCAACTATGCTCTCGGATGCAGCCACGCCGAAATCGGCCTGAATCAGAACGTCCTCGAGCTCGTCCAAGTTTTCAGGATCAAACTTGACCCGAGTGAACAGGCTCTTGATGCCCTTTGCGAAACTGCGCTTTGGGAGAACTACTTCAACTTTTTCAGTTTCCGGTTCAGACTCCGCAATGACCTCGATGGTTACTTCTTGAACTTCCTCGACCACGAGCTCGGGAGTTGTGGTTGGTTCAACTTTCGGCTTCGGCTTTGAGAAAAGTTTTTTCTTCTCTTTGGGCTCTTGAACATCCGGAGCGACTACCTCGGAAGGGGTCTCTTTCTTTTTCCAGAATAGGAAGCCCATGCTAAGACTGCTCCCCTAGTCTCTGACCAACCACTGCCGATACGCCGTCCTGGCGCATTGACACACCGTAGAGCGCATCCGCGATTTCCATGGTGCGCTTCTGGTGAGTGACGATGATCAGCTGCGAACTCTCGCGAAGATCTTGGAAAATTTGTAACAGGCGTCCTAGGTTGGCGTCGTCTAGAGCTGCCTCGACTTCATCCATAACGTAGAACGGCGAAGGGCGAGCCTTGAAGATTGCAATAAGTAGCGCAACTGCCGCCAACGACCGCTCACCACCGGAAAGCAGGGAAAGACGTTCGATTCGCTTTCCAACCGGCTTCACTGTCACTTCGATACCGGTGGTCAGCATGTTGTCTGGATCGGTCAAGTAGATCGAGCCGGTGCCACCTGGGAAGAGCACGGGGAAGACTTTTTCAAATGCTTTCTTGGTGTCGGCGAATGCTTCGGCGAAGATGGTCTGCATCTTTTCATCGAGTTCATCGATGATCTGCATGAGGTCTTTACGGGTCTGAGTTAGGTCGGCTAGCTGCTCGGTGAGGAACTTGTGACGCTGTTCAAGCGCAGCAAACTCCTCCAACGCGAGCGGGTTCACACGCCCCAAACGTTCCAGCAAACGCTCGGCATCCTTTAGGCGCTTCTGCTGCTCTTCTCGAACGAAAGGCTTGAAACCACCTTCAACGCTTTCGTCGGGCACGTTTTGGTTTGGCCCGTATTCTTCTACCAAGACCTTTTGTTCAAGACCTAACTCGTCGTAGGCGCGGCTAACCAGATTGGCGAGGTTGAGTTTCTTCTCGTGGTTGATTAGCTCGATGTCGTGAACGCTCTGAGTGAGGGTTGAAAGTCGCATTTGAATCTCTGCGGTTTCACCACGAAGCTTGACCAGTTCGGCATGCTGACCAGTTCGGGCGTTTTCCAATTCACCGAGCTTTACCTTTACCCCAGCGGTTGCATCGGCAATCTTCTCCAAAATTGTTGGAAGAACATCTAGGACGAGCTGGGCCGATTGCAACTGTTTGCTCTGAGCTTCCGCTGCAACTCGGGCTCGCTCTAAAGCTTCCTTAGCTTC
>JBIKJD010000120.1:0-3402 GCA_044361205.1 Rhodoluna sp. | reverse complement strand
AATTCTTACTCGCAGTTCGTCGGTCATAGCCGACCGAAAGATCGTTCCAAATCAAAACCAAATCGGGAACAGAGTTGCTGTTCGTGGCGTTAGGCCAGATCGCCCAGCCGGATTCAGTTAGTTCTCTTGGTTCAACCACGTAAGCGACATTGCCAACTGATTCATGAAACAACTCTTTGACTTTATGGACGCGAGAAGCGTCGTTTAGGTAAATGAAATTGCATCTTGGATCCCCTCCAGTTCTGGCAACTTCACTATGGAACCAAGCTAGCTCGTCCAGGTAGAAGTGATTAGCCGAAGGCACATCGAGTACTCCGTGGTCCGCTGTAACGATGACGCCAACATTAGCCGGAATTTTTTCGACAAACCTTTGGACCTGCGAATCGATTTCCTCTAAGGCTCCAAGCCAATCCATTGAGTCGACTCCGAAGCGATGCGCCAATTGGTCCAATTCAGGAATATAGAGATACGCAAAGGAGCTATCTCCCACGAGAAATTTATGAACCTCTCTGAAGCGATCACCAATTGACTCTGCTGAAATGTAGTCTCCCCCCTTCATCGTGAGTTCGGTGAATCCGGAATCGGCGTAAGCGGAAGGACCAACGACGCCGAATCTAACCTCGGCTGTTTCCGATAAGGACTCCTTCAGTTTGAACCTTGACGCCTCGTCCCTTGATGTCCAGCCAGTCAGCAGATTCAAGGGGGTTTGCGTGCTTCGGTTAAACACGGTATAGCCAATCATTCCGTGAATGTTTGACCGGCTGCCAGTTGCAAAACCGGCGATCGAGGTTGCGGTCGTGCTCGGGAATTCACATCGAATGGACTTCTCTAAGTTCCGATTAAGGAATTTCGCATGTGCACCAGCGTTCAAAACGTTCTCGAAACCAAGACCGTCGACGAAGATGACTACCGAATGTTGAACTCGCGGAAGTCGAAGGTTATTTTCAAGGCCGAGACCAAGCGACGCTAAAGCACTGGGTAAAACTGCAGAGAGCCTCCCCACATCTTTTGGGGCTGGCGGTAGCATCAAAGGGTTCATCCCCTAGAGTTTGCCACAGCACCAAAAGAAACTATGACGAATAACAACACTCCGACCGAAAAAATTGTCGACATCGACCTCACGCTGGAAATGCAAGAGTCATTTCTGGAGTATTCGTACTCGGTAATTTATTCAAGAGCGCTCCCTGACGCGCGAGACGGCTTGAAGCCTGTTCATCGCAGAATCGTCTACCAAATGGGTGAAATGGGACTTAGGCCCGATAAAGGTCATGTGAAATCTGCTCGCGTCACGGGTGAGGTAATGGGAAAACTCCACCCCCACGGCGATGGAGCAATCTACGATGCCATGGTTCGCATGGCGCAGGATTTCTCCCTGAGAATGCCGTTGATTGATGGCCACGGTAACTTTGGAAGCCTTGACGACGGCCCGGCTGCCGCTCGTTACACAGAGGCGCGCCTCAGCCAAGCCGCCATGCTCATGAACGAGGACCTAGATGAAGACGTAGTTGACTTCAAGCCCAACTACGACGCCCAGCTAACTGAACCAGAAGTGCTTCCGGCCGCCTTTCCTAACCTTCTGGTGAATGGCGCTGCGGGTATTGCGGTAGGTATGGCAACGAACATGGCGCCGCACAATCTACGCGAAGTTATTGCGGCTGCCATCCACCTTCTTGAGAATGTTGATTCGACCACCGCCGAACTCATGAAGTACGTGCCTGGGCCAGATCTTCCAACCGGTGGAATCATTGTCGGACTCGATGGTATTCGGGATGCTTATGAAACCGGTCGTGGAAGTTTTAAAACTCGCGCAAAAGTTACCGTAGAGAGCGTGAGCCCGAGAAAATTGGGTCTCGTTGTTACCGAACTTCCATACCTGGTGGGTCCAGAAAAAGTCATCGAAAAGATCAAAGAGGGCGTCAATAACAAGAAGCTCCAAGGCATCGCTGCGGTAACGGATCTGACTGACCGCACGAATGGTTTGAAGTTGGTAATTGAGTTGAAGACCGGATTTGATCCAGAAGTCGTTTTGGACCTTCTTTATCGTTTCACCCCGATGGAGGACTCATTCGGAATCAACAACGTGGCATTGGTTGACGGTCGCCCGCAAACACTTGGTCTACGAGAACTTCTAGGCGTATTTCTTGCTCATCGCATTCTGGTTACTCGCAGGCGAAGCAACAATCGCCTTGGAAAGAAAAAGGCCCGACTACACCTAGTTGAGGGTCTGCTAAAGGCAATTCTTGAAATCGACGAAGTAATTAAAATCATTCGCAACGCCGATGAAGTAGATGCGGCAAGAACTGGTCTAATGGACCACTTCAAGCTCTCCGAGATTCAAGCGGAATACATTCTCGAATTGAAGCTAAGGCGCCTCACTAAATTCAGCAAATTGGAATTAGACGCTGAAGCCAGTTCATTGAAATCCGAAATTGAGTTACTTGAAAAACTGCTGGCAGATGAATCCCTCTTGCGTGGACTCGTCGCCGAGGAATTGCAGGCCGTATCCGAAAAGTATGGAGACGCACGACGCACTCAACTTCTATCTGACAGCGGAGAAGTTAAGGCTGTCAGCAACGCCAAGGCAGTAGCGTCTGGCGCGGAACTTGCAGACACGGAGTGCTCCATCTTGCTTACTGCCAGCGGCTTACTCGGTCGAACCCCGACTTTTGTTCCAAGTGAGCCAGGTGCCAAGCGCAAGAAACATGACGCAGTTGCAGCTCACATCGAAACTTCGACGCGCAAGGACCTAGGGTTCCTAACTAGTACAGGGGTCATGCACAGAATTCACGCAGGCGACATCCCACCAGTTGGGGACACGTTTGATCCGGCCTCTGCCGTAAAGGTTGAACAGTTTGTCGGCCTTGATAGCCATGAGAGCCTGGTCGGAGTCTTCGACCTTTCCGCTAACTCGGAAATCGCCTTAGCTACCGCGCAGGGAGTTATCAAGCGAGTGACGGCCGACTGGCCTGCTAAAGACCTCTTTGAAGTAATCAGCCTTAAAGACGGCGACAAGGTGATTGGTGCTGGAATCGCAGATGGTGCCGCTCAGTATGTCTTGATCACTTCAGACGCCCAATTGCTTCGGTTCGATTCTTCCAGCGTCCGCGCAACTGGTCGAAGCGCGGCCGGTATCGCCGGAATAAACCTTAGCGAAGGTTCTTCGGTGATTGCTTTCGGAACGGTTTCGAATGACACCGACATGCAAGTAATCACCGCTGCCAAGTCAGAAAGCACTCTAGCTGGAATTGACGGCGGTAGCCTAAAGCGTTCACTCCTGACCGAGTTCCCAGCCAAGGGAAGAGCAACCGGTGGGGTGCGAGCACACAAGTTCATTCGCAACGAAGACCACTTGTACTTTGCCTCTATTGCTCCATTGGAGGCACTCGCCTGCGCTGCCGATGG
>JBIKJD010000119.1:0-3407 GCA_044361205.1 Rhodoluna sp. | reverse complement strand
ACGGGAATCAGCAACATAACTATCAATCTCTAAACCCCTGTTCATTGGGCCGGGATGCATGACAATGACATCTTTCGAAAGCCTTGCGAAACGGTCTCTACTAAGTCCCCAAAGTTTGGAGTACTCGGCTTCACTTGGAAAAAAGGCGGCCTGCATGCGCTCACTCTGGACTCGAAGCATCATTACGGCATCGAAATCACCAGTCTCGATAGCCTCGTCGAAATCGTAGAAAGCGCCTGCGCTCAGCCCGATAAGCCCAGACGGCAGGAGTGTCGGTGGACCGATCAAAGTTACTTTGGCACCAAGTGTCTTTAGTAGCAAAATATTGCTTCGGGCTACTCTGGAATGAGCGATGTCACCCACAATTGCGATTTTCAATCCAGCTAAATCTGCTCCCAATGGCGTCTCTGAGAACTTGGTTCTCAGCGTGTAAGCATCGAGTAATGCTTGGGTAGGGTGCTCGTGAGTGCCGTCGCCCGCGTTTACAACCGAACCCTGAAACCAGTCACTAGTTGCCAGTGTGTGAGCGGCGCCAGAAGAACCATGGCGCATGACGATGATGTCTGCTGAAATTGCGGCTAGAGTTTGGATGGTGTCCTTGAGGCTCTCTCCTTTTGAAACACTTGAACCCTTTGCACTCACGTTAATAACGTCGGCGGAAAGACGTTTCTCAGCCACTTCGAATGAAACTCGCGTCCTTGTGGAGTCTTCGTAGAACAAATTGACCACGGTGCGCCCTCGTAGGCTTGGGAGCTTTTTGACATCTCTCTCACCGACCAGGGACATTTCATGAGTGGTGTCCATGAGAGCGATTGCATCTTCACGAGACAGATCGTTCGCGGAAATGAAGTGCCTTAAATTCATCCCTCGATCACCACCGAGTTTTCCGCGTCCGATTCATTTAGACGAACGTTGATTCGCTCATCTAAAGATGTAGGGAGATTTTTGCCGACATAATCCGCACGTATCGGGAGCTCACGATGACCACGATCCACTAGGACCGCTAATCGCACAGAACTGGGGCGACCAAAATCACCCAAAGCATCCAAAGCTGCTCTGACGGTTCGACCGCTGAAAAGTACATCGTCAACCAAAACGACTGTTTTCCCAACGATTCCGGAAGTAGGCAAAACACTTTCTGTGACTATTCGGTTTGCTCTACTCGCCAAATCGTCTCGAAACATTGTGACGTCAAGCCGGCCCGTGTTTGCTTGCGGATCAAATTCTGGGTAACTAGCTGAAATGGCTCTGGCAATGCGTTCAGCTAGCCAAACGCCGCGCGTAGGTATTCCCAGGAGAACTAAGTTGTTCGTTCCGCGTTGACCCTCAACGATTTCGTGCGAAATGCGAGTCACAGCGCGATCGATGTCGCTGCTAGCCAAGACGGTGCGTGAAGACACGCCCACCTCCTTCTCCGCCTCACTGGACGGTCTTAAAGGATGTATGTGTTGATTCTAACTATAGAGCCTTACGGGTTCCAGCAACTCGCGCGAGCAAACCATTAATAAATCCGCCAGACTCCTCTGTTGAATACTCTTTCGCTAATTCGACGGCTTCACTGACCACGACCGGCGCCGGATTTCCAGAGTGGAGAATCTCCCAAATGGCGACTCTCAAAATAGCACGATCAACATTTGGCATTCGTTCGATTGACCAGCCTTCAGAGAAAGTCTCAAGTAACTCATCAATCTCATCGTAGTTTTCCATAACTCCTTGAACAATCTGACTGGCGTAACCAAAAATCTCTTCCTGGTTTTGACGGTCAGCTACCTGTTCGCGCGTCTGCTCGAGGAGAATCTCTGGAGAGATTTTTCTTAGGTCGGCAGCAAAAATTGCGTCGACAGCGCGTTTTCGAGCCTTGGTTCTAGAGCTCACCTTAGTCGCGTTCGCGGCCGAGGTATTCGCCAGTTCTGGTGTCTACCTTGACTCGGGTGTTGTTGTCCACGAATAGGGGAACCTGAATCTCAAGTCCGGTTTCTAGAGTGGCTGGCTTTGTTCCTCCGGTTGAACGGTCGCCCTGCAGGCCAGGCTCGGTGTAGGTGATGGTTAGAACAACCGACGATGGAAGTTCAACGTAGATTGGATTACCCTCGTGGAGGGCGACAGTTGCAGCCTGATTCTCCAATAGATACCCAGAGGCGTCACCCACAACCTCAGGACTCAACTCGACTTGTTCGTAATTGGTCTTGTCCATGAAGATGAAGGATGAGCCATCGTTGTATAGATACTCCATGTCACGCTTGTCGACATTGGCTGTTTCAACCTTGGTGCCGGCGTTGAAAGTTTTGTCAACAACTTTTCCAGACATGACACTCTTCAGCTTCGTGCGAACGAACGCGGGACCTTTACCTGGCTTGACATGCTGAAACTCGATCACAGCCCAAAGCTGTCCGTCGATGTTTAGAACCATACCGTTCTTTAGGTCGTTTGAAGTTGCCACGAAAATGCCTCGCTAGTTGACTGGGATTGTTGTCTCTAAGTTTAGCCTGAAGTTACTAAACGATGGCTCCTAGAGCAAGAAGATAGCTCTTCACGCCGAGACCTGCGATAACGCCGGTGGCAACCCCACTGATTACCGAATCGTGGCGGAATTTTTCACGCGCGTGAGGATTGCTAATGTGAACCTCAATTAGTTTCACTCCACTGCTGGTTAAGTGTGCGCAAGCATCCCTCAGGGCATAAGAGTAGTGAGTGAATGCAGCGGGATTGATTACTACAGCTGTGTTTTGAGCCGCCGCTTCGTGAATCCAACCGATGAGCACAGTTTCTGAATCCGTCTGTCGGAAGTCGACTTCTAGGCCCATCTCACGCCCAACTTCAGAAACCTGAGATTCAATATCCCCAAGGCTCATAGAACCGTAGATGTCAGGCTCACGAGACCCGAGCAGTGACAGGTTGGGGCCATTCAGGACCAAGACTTTACGCATGTCAATAGGTTATCGGTTCGAGGCGGTGATTTCGCCATATGCTGCCACCATGGCTTCTTGAGTAGGGGCGGTAAGCACCCGTGGCTTACCAATGCCATCCAAGGTGATAAATCGCAAAGTTCCCGCTCGAGATTTCTTGTCTCTTTTCATGGCCTCTAGAAGTTGAGAAAAACGACCACCTCTATAGGTGGTTGGCAACCCGAGAGCCCTGAAAAGACTTTCTTGACGATCAACAAGCGAAACCGGTGTATTGCCAGCTAGGAGCCCAAGTTGGGCGGCGTACATCATTCCCACAGAAATAGCCGCTCCATGTCGCCACTGGAACTTTTCGACAAGTTCGATTGCGTGACCAAGTGTGTGACCGTAATTTAGAATCTCGCGCTCGCCGCTTTCTCTGAAATCTGAAGAAACAACCCTGGCCTTAACCGACACGCACCGTTCAACGATCTCCCTAAAGTCAGCTGATTCAGTGTTTGTTGC
>JBIKJD010000022.1:0-12640 GCA_044361205.1 Rhodoluna sp. | reverse complement strand
CTTTGACGTCGGTTGCTAGGTCGGCTCGAACACCCCGAACCTCAGCACCTCGAACCACCGCTTTTGCTAGTACATGGGCGCTGGAGGACTCCATCCCAGCCGCTATGGCCAAGACTTCCTTTTCAGATATTCCGTCAGAAGCCTGAATTCGAGTAATTTCTGGACCACCGTGAGTCAGAGTTCCGGTTTTATCCACCAACAGCACTTGACTCATAGCGAGTTTTTCCAAAGCGGCGCCGTCCTTGATGATTGCCCCATGCTTTGCGGCATTCGAAATTCCGGAAATTATTGCAATCGGAATAGCCAAGATAAGTGGGCACGGTGTGGCAGCGACAATTACGGCGATGGCATTGCTCACTTCACCAGTTACCAGCCAGGTCACTAGTGCCAAGCCGAGGCTGAACGGAACGAACCAAAGCGCATATCGATTGGCTAGACGCACGCCTGGAGCCGAATGCGCCTTGGCGTTTTCGACCAGGCGAACTAAGGCGGCATAGGTCGAAGTTTGGGCCGTGGTGGTGGCCACAAGTTTGATCGGGTCTCCCGCGTTTACCACCCCTGAAGAAACTTCTTCTCCGGTGGCGCGTTCTTTGGGCATCGGCTCGCCGGTTAGCGCTGACTCATCGAAACTTCCAGGCGATAGAGCTGTCCCATCAACTGGAACTACTTCACCGGTTCGAACCAGAAAAACGTCTCCGAGCCTGGCCTCGGAAATGGCTTTCGTGGTTGGAACGCCATCGTCTGCCACTAGCGTTATGTACTTTGGAGCGCGTTGTAGCAATGCTTCCAAGGAGCTTCTAGCTTTACCCGCAGCCCATGCCTCCAGTGCGCGGCCGGTCGCCAGCATAAGTGCGATGATTGCGGCGGCCAACCATTCGCCGATCAGTGCGGTTGCAATTATTGCAATCAGCGCAAGAACATCAGAGCCGATCTCACCTTCCCGAATTGAAATCCAAACTAGACGAAGGGAGAGAACGAAACCGATAGCGGCACCAAACCAAAACGGTTCAACTCTTTGAAGAATTAGACCCAAAGCCAGCGAAACCGATGTGAAAACAAGCAGTAGCCATGAAGACGTGCCGATTCGTGACTGCTTCATGTTTTCAGTTTATGGCGTACCCCATCGTAGGTAGCGATCTGAAAGCCGCAACGTGTTGTGATACAGGTAGCCCTTTCGGGTGCCCACTTTCACGTAGACCCAGCCGCGAGAATTCCATTCCACGGTAACTGCGGTGTTGGCGGGTAGTGCTCGAATAACGCGCCCGCCCGGTGTTGAACGAAAATTGGACTTCGAAATGGTGACCATTTGAGCTTTAGGGTAATTTGAAGCAGCAGTTATAGGACCCTGCCAGGCTCGATAGACAAGATCACTGATTCCTCGAACCACCGAACCGGTGGCATCATTTCTACCAATCACCACCAAGATATAGTTGCTTCTCGGGCCGTAAATGATGGCACTATCGGCCTCGATCATTCCCGATTTTGTGAGGAGCTGCCCAGACTTTGATGCAACCTGGGTGCCGGCTTGCAGAGCCGACGAAATTCTGGCTCGCCAAATCTGAGCTTTCAGGTGGTTGCGCAATCGCGTGGTCTGTTCGGCGCCCAAAAGTTGGCCTCGATCTAACATCTCAAGAAAGCGGGCCACATCGGCTGTTGAAGTTCGTTTTGTTCGGTAGTTTCCTCTTGAGTCTAGAAAAATGCGGCTCTCCGAGAAACCAAGTGAACTGAGACGACTATTTATGTACTTACTTCCAAGTTTCTTTCGAAAGTCGGCTGCACATTCGTTATCGGAATAGGAAATCATGAGTTTCAGGCAGGTGCCAACTTTGTAATTGGAGCCGAGCCTTGTATTCAGGCTCCATTTTGCCTGCTGAACTTTTTCAAGAGCGAAAAGAGCGTAATACAGTTTGAAGATTGACGCTGGGTCAACTGCGAGCCGATCGTTCAAGTGAACCTCACGGCCTGCTCCCCCGAGTTCGATTGCCGTTACCGAATAATCTCCGGGTTGATTAGCGAGATAGGTCGAAATAGCTTGGGTTAGGTTTGTGTCAGTTTCTGCTGAGGCCACCTGGGTTGGGGCGGCCAACAACCCTAAGGCCAAAAGGCCTGTCACAAGCTTTGCGGTAATTTTCACTAAATCTTGAACGGCGCTTTCAAAGTTTCAATGAACTCCTTGTAGCGATAGGCAATTAGTGGGATTGCGATTGCGAAGTAAAGGTATGCTACCCAGATTCGAATGTCTGGGTCTGGGAACACCAGAGTCACCGTGAACAGTGAGAACAGTGCAATTGCGTCCATTTTCCCAAGGTGAAGGCTCAAGAGAATTGCTATACCGAAAACCGTTTGGGCGATTGTCAGAGTGAACTCTTCCACCTGCACGGCGTCCATAGGTAGCGCGCCCTGGCCACCACCGAGGGCGTAACCAATTGGAAGAGAACCGGCCAATGCGGTCCACTGGTTGACCTTGCTCGAAACTAGAATCGCTAAACCAATTCCTGGCTTCCCGCGAAGGGCGAACATGATGGCGATGATGAACTCTGGAGCCTCGGATGCCAGTGGAGCCAACCACTGAACCAAGATGAACTCATCGATTTTCAAAGCCTTTCCAGCCTCAATCAGCGAGTGTGCGAATGGTTCGGCAACAACGATGATCACAAATGCAGCCGTAGCAGCCGCAAAGAATAAGAAGGCACGTCTAGTCCATTTTGGAAGAGCACCGACCAAGGCTGGGATACCCTCTAGTTCCGGTTCTTCCTTGTCTTGCTTTGAAACTCGATAGAGGTACAGAGCAAAGAGAATAATCAGGGCAGACCCGGTGAAGATGTCGAACTGTCTGGTTAGTGGAACGATCACTGCAATCAGTGATGCAACTACTAGGAAGGCTAGGTCGACCCTGGCATCACTCTCAAGGGTCACACCGAACTTGTGCTTCAGCCCGTTTTCGTCGCGGAGCTTGCGCATTGCAATGTAGCCGAAGAAGGCCATTGCCGGCCAGCCCAAACCTAGTAGAAGTCGGTTTGCTCCGGTCAAGTTGGCCGAGGCGTAGGAAGCCATCGAAGGATCCGACCCAGCCGCAAATGCAAAGTAAAAATCAACCACGTATTCCGGAAGGATGGCAATCACTGCCAGGAGTGCAATCGAAAGACCACCCCGAAGGTCAAGTTCAGCAGCCTCACTGATCCAGCTGAGCACAAATGCTCCAGCGACAACCGCACCGCCGAAGGCGAACATTCCAACCACCGGATCGATCTCCGCGTGGGTTAGTTCGAGCCAAACCCCGGGGACAGTTAGACCGAATGCAATTACAAACGGGAAGAACAGGCGAACCCAGTACTTCAAGCCAGCGGTTGGAGTTAGAGAATGAGTCATTTGTTCTTTCTATGCGATTTCGCAGCCAGCGGCTGAAAGGTCGGTAAAAGCTGCTTGGGTTGATTCGACGCCTACCCCTGCGACTAAGTCTTTCAGGATTCGAACTTCTAAACCGTGTTTCTTAGCATCCAGCGAGGATTGAAGAACACAGTAGTCCGTGGCCAATCCGACCACAGTCACCGACTTCACGTTTAGATCTTCAAGAAGCTGTTCAAAATTCAAACCTTTTTCGGAAGTGCCCTCGAAGATGGAGTACGAAGGTTTCCCTTGGCCCTTGCGGATGTGGAAGTCGACTTTGGACGAGTTGAAGCTCGGGTGGTATTCGGCTCCGAAGGTTTCGGCGACGCAGTGAACCGGCCAGGAGTTTACGTAGTCGGGAGTTTCAGAGAAATGCCCACCATTGGTTGAGTTGGCATCGTGCCAGTCTCTTGAAGCAATGACGTAATCGAACGACTCGCCCGATGAGTCTAAAAACTCGGAGATACCAGCGGCAACCTTGGCACCGCCAGAAACCGCGAGCGCTCCACCCTCACAGAAATCATTCTGTACGTCGATGATGAGGAGCGCGTTTGCCATCAATCAGTCGTTCGACAGCTCGAGGCCGCAGTTGTAGACAGCCGTCGTCACCGTGTCTAGAGCCGTTCTGGTGGCCACGCTGGTAGTTGGGCCTGCACCAAAGAACGCAAAGCCCAGCTTTGATCCATCCTTGGCGTTGATGTAACCAACCAGAGAGTATGCGCGGTAAATGCTGCCAGTCTTAGCGAAAACAGCACCTCGCGCCACCGCATTGTCACCGGTAAACCGACCTGCAAGAGTTCCCGATTTTCCTGAGACCGGAAAACCTTTGACGATGCTCTTTAGGTTGGAATCGCCACCAAGTACCTTTGCGATTAGGTCGTTGAAGAAGGCTGGTGGAATCTTGTCGTTTTTCGATTGACCGGATCCGTCTTTAATCTGAACTCCAGTCCAATCAAGACCCATAGTGTCTAGTGCTTTTTCATAACCGGCCTGAATTGATGCCATGTCTGATGGGAGGCCTTGAGAAATGGCTACGTGACGAGATAGGTACTCGGAGATGGTGTTATCGCTCGCTGAGATCATGTAGCTGATTAATGTAGGCAGTTTCGCAGACTTCACTTCAGCAATTTTGGTAGCACCGGCCTCTGCCAGTCCGGTGACGATATCTGCATTGACTGCTAGGTCACCGAGAGCAGTTTTGAACGCCCGTCCGGCGCGACCGTTGGGGTCGGTGCTTCTGGCCGATTTTGCTGCCTTTGGGTTAGCGCGGTCGCCATCCACCATTAGTGAAGTAATTAGCGGCTGATAGCCCGAGGTTCGTTCAGAGGCAGGCCAGCTAGGTTCCCAGGTTGGTCCGGTGATAAGTGAGGTGTCTAGAATCAAGTGCTTGATTTCAGTGATTCCGTTTGCCGCTGCCCACTCTTTTACCTGATTCGCTAAGTCGCTCATCCTAGCGGCGCCTCGGTAAACCGATGAGCCAGACGTTAGTCGAGTTAGAGTCGGGTCTCCACCACCAACCAGAACCACGGTGTCCGGAGCACTTGGAGAGTACACAACTTTCGTGCTGATCCTGAAGTTGGGGCCAAGCGCCTGCATTGCAGCTGCTGCGGTTACAACCTTTATGGACGAGGCGGTTACCGAAGGGGTTGCGCCACCCTGGTCATAAAGCACATTTCCGGTTGCCAAGTCAATCACTTGACCGGTGAAGGTTCCTAGCTTTGGATCGGATGCCTGTTCCTTAATTGAACAGGTTGCGACCGGTTCAACCGTTGGCGTTTCGGTGGCCGTCGCTGTTGGCTTGTCGATAGGCAATGTAATACCTGGTGTCCCACTGGCGCTGATACCCCAAATGGTTAGGGACAACACCAAGACACCACTGCTGGCGCCAATCAGGGTTTGCTTCAAAAACTCGAACTTAGGTTTTTCGGAACTCAAACTTTTTCTCCAATACGGCGGTCTCTCTCAAGTTTAGCCAAAGCAATCGACATGCCTAGACTTGAGCCATGAGTCTTGTTAGGAAAGTCGCTTCGGCAATTTTGGGAGCGAGCCTAGTAGTCGGTTCGATTTCGCCAGCTTGGTCACACACCGACGTCTCTTCAACTTCGCCAAAAGACGGCAGTGCGGTGGCAGCGGGCTCGAATAATGTTTCGGTGAGCTTCAATGACAAGATTCTGAATTTGGCGGATTCTTCTGAGATCGTCGTCGTAGATTCCGAAAACCGTCCCCTCAAGGTTGAGTGCCTCGAGGTGGAAGGTAAACAACTACAAGCCGTTGTGTATTTAGAAACCGCCGGCGACTACCGAGTGACCTGGAGAACCGTTGCCGAAGATGGCCACCCCTTGACCGGTAAGTTTTCGTTTGAGGTGACCGGAACTCCCGCTTTGGAATATGTAAGGCCTGCCTGCGCTGGGCCAGAACCCACCGAAGAGCCCGAGGTGCCAGTCGAACCTACCCCACCGGTTGATTCGAGCTCACCCGATACGACGCTATTTACACTTGGAGCACTTTTTCTGGCAGTAACAGTCTCAATAGTTTTCTTCGAACTGCTTCGAAGACGAAAAAGGCGTTCTAAAGAGTAGAGCCGCAGAGGTAGAGCTTCTCCACAATGTTGTCGATGGCGCTCTTAGTACCGGCACCAACATACTTGCGGGTAGCCCGGTCTGATCTAGCGAAAATCGCAAAGGCAATTTGTTGATTGTCCTGAGTGGTGACGATTCCAGACAAACTGTACAGTCCACCGATGTAACCTGTCTTCGCCTTCACGAAACCGCGCGGAATGACCAGCACATTCTTTTTAGTGGCCTTGTTATATGCCATGAATCGGCCGCTCAGGGTTCCTTCGCCAGATGTCGCCATCATGTCTGTGAGAGCAGCCAAGTCGCTGTCCGGTTCCGCCGCATTCTCCAACAAACCAACTAGTAGCCTGGGTGTGACTCGGTTGGTATGAGCCAAACCTGACCCATCCTTCATTACCAACTTGGAAGAATTGACTCCAATGCTTTGGAAAAGTCTGGTTCCAACAGTTTGAACTGAGGTGTGTTTGTTGGGTAACCCAAGTGCCAATGCGGTGTGACGGGCAACCATTTCGGTTTCCGTGTTGTCAGAAACTTTCATGAAGTGGCGGATCCAGTTCGAGATTGGCTGGGACTGCCCTGAACTGAGTTGCACCGCGGTACTCGGGGTAGTTGCCTTAGTGATCACAGTCGTAGGGCTAACCTTGCTGACGTATGGCTCGCCCGCGATTAGAGCATCGGCAGCGGCGTCTTGGTCAATGGATACTAGCCAGGATAAGAAACTTTTTCCCGCCTGGAGTGCTGGATCAAGAACACGACGCCCACTGTACTTGCGATCGGTCAGATCTGGATTAACTCGACCGGCGTCCACCATAAGGCCGGTTATCGGAGTCATGTAGCCAGCGTTTCTAGTGTAGGCAAACCAACTGGGGTTCCAAACTGGGCCTTTGAAAAAGGTTGAGTCCAAAATCAGCTTGTTGATTGTGGTGCCTTGAGGGATTGAACGTAGGGTTTGAGCCGCTAGTTCACGCAATTTCACCGGGTGCTGACCTGGCAGGTAATAAGTTGTGTAAGAACCGGCCTGAACCCGGCTGAGAGTCGGGTCTCCACCTCCGCGCAGAATGATTGTTGATGGCTCATTTGGCAGCGTTAGAACCGATGTTGTCGCTCGGTAGGGTTCGAGAGCAGCAGCCTCTCTTGGCTTGACTATGAACTTTAGAGCGGCGGCTGCGGTGATGGTCTTCATAACCGAAGCCGAGGGTGTTTGAGAGTTAGAGCGCACGTTGACCAGAACCTTATCGGTGTTTAGGTTGACGGCGTAGGCGTAAAGCTTGCCAAGTTTCTTGGAAGCAAGTTGCTTGGTTATGGGGGTGCAATCCGCAGCTTGGGTTGGGATTCCCGTCGCAAGAACTAGACCTAAAGCGGCCAGGGTCGCAATTAGAACCCTACGAAAGTTGCGCATTGTTCTAGGTTATTCGCTTAAAGCCCAAATGCTGCCGAATCTTTCGGTGCTACCGAAGTAATGGAAAGCTCGGACTCAAGTCGATCTCGCAAGGTTTCGGCCGCTCCAGATTCCCCGTGCACCACGAAAATCTTGGCAATTCGGTCTTTGGCAACACCGATCCAGTCCAGCAATTCATCTGCGTCGGCGTGCACCGAAAACTCTTGGACGTTTCCAATTTGGGCACGAACCGGAACCATTCCTCCGTGCATTCGAACCTCCTCGGCCCCATCGAGCAGATTTCGACCACGTGTTCCGAGCGCTTGATAGCCAACCATGATTACGGTGTTTTTCGGATTCGGAAGCATGTCACGAAGGTGATGCACGACCCGACCACCGGTAGCCATTCCCGATGCTGAAATAATGATGCAAGGCGTCACGGGGTTGTTGATTGTCTTCGACTCTTCAACCGTCAGTAATTCCACCAAGGTTCCAGGGTCAAATGGGTCCAAACCCTGCCAAGTGTCCGCAATGTCTTGCCTAATTTCTGGAGAGTGCTTGTCGATGGCATCGCGGTAATAAGTGAGTGCTTTCAAGGCCATCGGACTATCAGCGTAGATTGGCACCCTGCGGATTGCTCCCGCTTCCACCAGCTCGCGTAATCGAACGAGAATAACCTCGGTGCGGTCAACCGCAAATGCTGGAATCAACACTGAGCCGCCACGGTCGATCGTCGCATTGATTACAGTCGAGAAATCGTCTGTCGTGGGAACGTGCTCGCGGTCGCCATAGGTAGATTCAGTTACGACGGCATCGAAGTCGCCGTCAGGGAAAACACCTGGAGCTTTTAGAAGTGGGTGGTCTGGCCTGCCTAGGTCTCCGGTGAAGAGGATTCGCTTTCCGAAGAATTCAACCTCGACGAATGCTGCTCCCAGAATGTGACCGGCCGGGTGAAAAGTTACAAAGGTTTCCGTGGCAACTTGCACACGATTTGCAAATTCGGCTGGCTTGAAAAGTTTTAGCGTCTGGTCAACATCCTGCTCACCGTATAGAGCCAAAGGCGGGTTGTGCTTCGAGAAGCCTTTCTTCGCGGCCCATTTAGCGTCCTCGGTTTGAATCCGAGCCGAATCACGAAGGATAACCTCCGCCAACTTACCGGTGTACTCGGTCAGGAAAACGTCTCCCCGAAATCCGTTTTTCACCAAGCGAGGAAGGTATCCGCAGTGGTCAAGGTGGGCGTGGGTCAGGATTACCGCATCGATGGTGGCAGGGTCCACAGCGAAATCGGCCCAGTTTTTGAGCCTCAATTCCTTGAGCCCCTGAAACAAACCACAGTCAACCAGAACGCGAGTTCCATTGTGACTAAGTAGGAAGCGGCTGCCGGTTACGGTTCCAGCGGCACCTAGAAATTGAATTGTCGGTTTTTGTTCCCCAAGAGATTCCATTACTCGAGTCTATGTTTGATGTCCGTGGTGTGGTTTAGTTTTTGATCATGACAGAACGCGAATTTGATCGAGACGATGTTGAGCCAGGCCTATCTGAGGGTGACGTTCACTCCGGCCCTGGCGGATACGAAGGTATGGGTTACCAAGGCGGTTACGCTGCCGAGCACTTCGGCAAAGATGACAACGAGGACGAGGACTCTGACGAAGAGTCAGACTTCGACGAGGACGAAGCTAACCGCTAGACAACCTTGGTTTCGCCGTTGCCCAAAAGCACTGGCGAATCTTTGAGTTGCAGATACTCCTCGTCGGTGTAGAGTCGCGAGCGAATTATGAAGCGCATGCCTTCTGGGGTTTCCAGCGAGAAACCGCCACCCCTACCCGGTACCGCGTCAATAAGAATGTGAGTGTGTTTCCAGTACTCAAATTGTTCCAGCGAAATCCAGACCTTGATCGGGTCTTCAATTCCGTCGATTTCTAGTTCACCGAGCATTACATCGGATCCACCAACTCGGAATTCACCCTCGAGGTAACACATCGGCGCTGAGCCATCGCAACAACCACCTGACTGGTGAAACATGAGCGCGCCATTGCGCATGGTGAGTTTGCGTAGCAGCGCATCGGCCGCAGGGGCTGAATCAATCCGATGCGGAAGGTTTCCGTAGTAAGTGCTCATTTTTTAATACTCTCTAATTGCGAGAAGTGCGGGAGTTAGAAACTCCCGCACTCTCACATTCATCGGCTTAGAAGAAGCCCAGTGCATTCTCCGAGTAGCTGACCAAAAGGTTCTTAGTCTGCTGGTAGTGGTCGAGCATCATCTTGTGGTTCTCGCGCCCAATACCGGAGGACTTGTAACCACCGAACGCAGCGTGTGCTGGGTAAGCGTGGTAGTTGTTGGTCCAAACGCGACCAGCCTGAATTTCGCGACCGGCACGGTAGGCGGTGTTGATGTTGCGAGTCCAAACACCAGCACCTAGACCGTAAAGCGTGTCGTTGGCAATTTCCATTGCGTGGTCAAAGCCATCGAACTTAGCCACCGATAGAACCGGACCGAAGATCTCCTCCTGGAAGATTCTCATGTTGTTGGTTCCTTCGAAGATGGTTGGCTCAACGTAGTAACCGCCCGAAAGGTCGCCACCTAGGTCGGCACGCTTGCCACCCATAAGTAGTTTGGCTCCCTCTTGCTTGCCGATATCGATGTAGCTAAGAATCTTCTCCAGCTGGTCGGTCGATACCTGCGCGCCAATCATGGTTGCTGTGTCGAGCGGGTTGCCCTGGATGATTGCCTTGGTGCGAACCATCGCATCCTTGAGGAACTTGTCGTAGATCGGGGCGTCGATGAGTGCGCGTGATGGGCAGGTACAAACTTCACCCTGGTTCAACGCAAACATGTTGAAGCCTTCGATGCACTTGTCGTAGAAAGCGTCGTCTTTTTCTGCAATGTCGCGGAAGAAAACGTTTGGCGACTTTCCACCAAGCTCTAGGGTTACCGGAATGATGTTCTCAGATGCGTACTGCATGATCAAACGACCAGTTGTGGTTTCACCGGTAAACGCAATCTTGGCGATTCGGCGGCTGGATGCCAGTGGCTTTCCTGCCTCAACACCGAAGCCGTTGACGATGTTGACTACACCTGCAGGGATGATGTCTGCGATCATTTCCATTAAGTAAAGAATGGAAACCGGAGTCTGCTCGGCTGGCTTCAGAACAACACAGTTTCCTGCGGCAAGCGCTGGAGCAAGCTTCCAAACGGCCATCAAGATTGGGAAGTTCCAAGGGATGATCTGACCAACCACACCCAGTGGTTCGTGGAAGTGATAGGCAACGGTGTCGTGGTCTAGCTCGCCAAGAGATCCTTCCTGAGCGCGAATCGCCCCAGCGAAGTAACGGAAATGGTCGATTGCTAGAGGGATGTCGGCAGCCATGGTCTCGCGCACTGCTTTTCCGTTTTCCCAAGTTTCGGCAACAGCAATCTTTTCGAGGTTGGCTTCCATCCGGTCGGCAATCTTGTTCAAAATGATTGCGCGCTCGGTGACCGAAGTCTTCGTCCAGGTTTTAGCTGCAGCGTGAGCTGCGTCTAGAGCCTTGTCGATGTCGGCTGCGTTTCCTCGAGCAACTTCACAGAACACACGGCCGGTAACCGGGGTTACGTTCTCGAAGTACTCACCTGATGACGGGGCCACATACTGGCCGCCGATCCAGTGGTCGTAGCGAGGCTTGAATTCAACAATGCTGCCTGCCTGACCTGGTTGTGCGTAAACACTCATTGCATTTTCCTTATCTGGGGATGGCACCTTTGCCAACCTGTAAATCGAACATTACGCCCGCCATTTGGTGTACAAAATACGAAAAACATCCAACTAGCCAAAAGCACATCTAACGGATAGGTAACAAACTAGCCAAATGGCTAGGTGGGGGGCTTAGCATCAATCCATGGATCGAGAAACCCGCTCCGACGTTCCACTGGGACGCAGAATGCCCCAGGCCACCACTCGCATTGTGGTAGCCGACCGCAATGTCATCACGCGCGTCGGGCTGCGCTCGATCCTCGAACGAAACACCGGGTTCGCTGTGGTTGCCGAGGCGACTAGCTACGACGCGGTGCTCGATGCCGTTGACGAACACGGCCCAGACGTTCTGATTATCGACCTCGACCTCGGCGACGACACCACCCGCGGGCTGAAAGTTGTCGAAGAAATCACCGATCGGTACCAGAGCACAAAGGTGTTGGTTCTCTCAAACACGTTGAGCGAAATGATCGTAGTGGAGGCCCTTCGGAGAGGCGCCAATGGTTACCTCTGCAAAGAGAATGTCAAAGCCGACGAACTCGGCAACGGTGTGAAAGCAATTCAGGAGGGCGAGACCGTCCTAGGTAAAGGTGTTGGAAGTTTGGTGGCGCATTCGCTCGGATCGACGAGGAACCACACCGAGCACCTGACCGACCGTGAAGTCTCCGTCATTAAAAACGTGGCACAGGGGCTCAGTAACAAACAGATTGCGGCGTTGATGTTTGTGAGTGAAAGCACCATCAAGTTCCACCTGCAAAACGCGTCCCGAAAGCTGGGCGCTCACCGCCGAGCTGAAATTGTGCACCGAGCCACTTCGGCTGGGCTTCTCTAATAAATTCTTCTGACACGCGATACTACTTTGACTTGCGTACTACTATGCAATATGTAATAGTGGTGTAAAGAAAGGAGACAAGGTGGACTCAACACAACTACTCAAAGGTGTTCTCGACACCGCGGTACTCGCAGTACTAGAGCACGACGACGGCTACGGCTATGACATTGTTCGAAGGCTTCGTGATGCCGGATTCGAAGAAATCGGTGATGCGACTGTCTACGGAACCCTTAGAAGACTGTTCACAGCAGGAGCACTAACAACATACGTGGTTCCGTCAGAAGGCGGCCCGCACCGAAAGTATTACTCAATCAACGAAAAGGGAAAGGAAACGCTGAACAAACAGCGCCTCACCTGGAATCGATTCTCAAAAAACATGTCCGCCGTTCTCGGCGAAACCTCAAAGGGGAAGAAATAATGGCACAACAAGTTACCGACCAAGAGATCCAATCGTTCGTTCGTAAAGTTCAGCAGCAACTTCTCGGTTTAAAGATCGAAGATGTGCGTGAACTAACGGAGAACCTTGAAACCGATCTAAAAGATCGACGCAATGCCGAAGGTGAAAAGTTCAAACTAAGCAATCCGAAAGAGTATGCAGCAGAACTAACCGAAGCCGCCGGACTAAATCTCAACGAGCTGGAGATATCTCGAGTGAACCTTGAATTTCTCAGGGCTTGGAAAGCAACGGTTGTTTACTTCCGTTCGCTGGCACCTGCCTGGGCAATCCTTCGCGCTTG
>JBIKJD010000118.1:0-3432 GCA_044361205.1 Rhodoluna sp. | reverse complement strand
GCATTATTTGTCTGGGCAAGAATAACGGTTGCACCTTCATTGACCAGGTCTCGGGCCATTTCATCTATGGCAACTTCGAAGCAAATAAGAATGCCAACCGATTCATTGGAAACTTCAAAGATGCCGTCACGAGTGCCGAACGAGTAACCACGGCTAATCAGCCCAATTAAGTCAGGGGCAAGTTGGTAATAGAAATCGCGATCTGGGACATATTCACCAAATGGAACAGGTCGTTTCTTGTCGTATTGGTCAACCTCTCCCCTACCTGGAACCCATAGTTTTGAGCTGTTGAACGCTTCCTCGCCTGAGGACGTTATTGTTCCAAATATGAATGGCGCATTCAGTTTTTTGTCGACCAGATACTTCAAGATCTCTCGCACTCCCTGATCGGATTCGGGATTTATGTCACTCGCGTTCTCTGGCCAAACCACCAAATCGAAGTCTTGGCCGCTGGCGAGAAGTGTTTCTGTAGCATCTAGGTGATTTTGCAAAATAGTGCCTCGATCAACGTTGGCGAAGAGACCAGCGTTGGCATTTCCTTGAACGCCCGCGATCCGCATCGATCCTTCTGTTGCCAATGGCATCAGTGAAAGGCCAATTGGAATTAAAAACGTTGTAACCGTGGCAATGGAAACAGATTTCCAGTGCCGCTTCTTGGTGTTACTAAGTGATTCGATGGCCAGGATGGTCAAGGCTACGATTACGAAAGAAAGAATTCCGAAGCCCCCAATGGTCACCCAGAATGCAAGCGGCGAATTGGATTGTGACATCGCCACGCGCGACCATGGAAACCCACCGTATGGAAAGTTTGTTGCAACCCATTCTCGGCCGTTCCACAGAATCGCTGTAACAATTGCCAAGACCCATGGCTTCGAGAAGGTCCGAGTCGCCAGAGCAATCAGCCCTGATCCGATGGCAAAGAACACGGCTTCAATGCCCGCTAGAGCTACCAGTGGCACAGGTCCAAGGTATTGGCTAATCCAATAGATTTGGGCGACGTAGTAAGTCAGTCCGCCCAAAAGTCCTATTCCCGTCGCTTTCCAGAACGGAAGCCCTCTTATCGATAGATAAAGTAGAGCAATCGAGGCAAAAATGGCCGGCCATAGTGCTGGGCTCGGATAGGCCAAGTACGATACTGCTCCCCCGGCGACAGTCAGCAGAATTCGATTACGCATAGTAGGAGTAAGCAACAATCCCTCGTTTCATTAGGTCGATTGAATCGATCGCCGTGTTTCTGAGCTTGCCATCGGCAGCTCTGGCAATCTGCTCGAGCAGGTCGATTATTTGCTTACATAGACGGATGAAGTCGCCAACAAGCATGTCGCTCTCGAATAGGACGGAATCCAGGGTTTTCCCGCTCACCCATCGGTTGATTGCAAAAGCTACGGTCAAATCCAGTTCAGCGCTTCGTTTAAGTTTGTAATGTTTCGCCCCCAGTTCTAGGTTGTACCAGAGATCTTCAGTGTCTAAGAAGGCTTTCTCGAAACTACCTTTAGGAATTTTTGGATCCGCTGCTTCTTCATCTCGTCTGGATTCAAAAACCAGCGTTGAAACCACTGCAGACAGATTCGCGGGATCTAGTTCGTTCCAAGTACCTGCTCTGAGGCACTCTGCAACTAATAAGTCGCGTTCTCCGTAAATCATTGACAGTCGCGTGCCAAACGGTGTCACTTCAAGTTCTCCAGCTGAATCCTCAGCAAGGTAATCAAGGTCGATTAGATAGTTGCAGATTCTGTCGAAGGTCTTGGCAACCTGGTTTGTACGCGAGTCAATCTGGTCGATGACATCGTCTACCTCACGTCTTAGTTTCCACCAGCGTTCACCCCAGCGAGAATGTGCCTCTCGCTCCGGGCAGCGGTGGCAAGGATGGGAACGCAATTCTTGTTTGTTCTGATTGAGTTTCTTCTCAAGTTCGGCGCGTTTCGGCACTTGTCGGAGATCCCGAGCTTTTCGGTCGCGCGGCCTGCCCTGACTCAAATCACGTTCAAGGTCAGAAATCTCTCGACGAAGTTTCGCGTAGGTTGAGAAATCACCCATGTGACAGGTCATTGACTTCTCTAATCCAGACAGAGAAATCTCTTTGTCTCGAATCGATTTCGCTAAGTGGACAACTGATCGATCAGCTTGAAATTGTGCAAACGAGGTCTCCAAAACATCACGCGCACGACTTCTCGTGAATGCTGCAATCAGATTCACGGCCATGTTAAAGGTTGGTCGGAAGGAGCTCACCAGTGGATAGGTTCGCTTCGATGCTAAACCGGCAACGTTTGCGGGATCCATGTTCGCGGACCATTGAATTACCGAATGCCCCTGAGGATCAATTCCGCGACGGCCTGCTCTACCCGTGAGTTGAGTGAATTCTCCAGGGGTAATCTGAACTCGCCCTTCACCATTGAACTTGTCAAGGCGATCCAGAACTACGGTTCTGGCCGGCATGTTAATCCCAAGGGCTAAGGTTTCGGTGGCAAAGACAACCTTCACTAGTCGCTTGAGGAAGAGTTCCTCGACGATTTCCTTAAATGCCGGCAGCATTCCTGCGTGGTGCGCAGCGACCCCCTGTTCCAGACTTTTTAGCCACTCGAAGTACCCCAGAGTTGCAAGGTCTTCGTCGGCGATTGATCCGCATCTCTCCTCGACAATTTCTCGGATTAGAGCACGGTCCTCTTTAGTCGTTAGCCCGGGGTTCTGATGCAGGCAGGACTTAACCGCAGCGTCGCAACCAACGCGGGAAAAAATAAAAAAGATGGCCGGCAATAAATCTGCCTCCATGAGGCGGGAGATTGTTTCAGGCTTTGTGAGCTTTGGGATCTTCGCTTCGTTCTGGAAGTTCCCGCGGTACTTACCCGGCCGGTTACTTTTTATCGCTGGAGCTCTCAACTTGGCGGCGTGCTTGCTCGCAAGTTCGGGATTAACTCTCGTGTTGCCAAGTCCATCCTGAAAAAGATCCAGCAGCTCGCTTCCGAACAAAACATGCTGATTTAGCGGTACCGGCCGCTTCTCAGAGACGATAATCTCAGTTGAGCCTCGAACCTCGTCCAGCCAGGCCCCGAACTCTTCTGCATTGGAAACTGTCGCGCTCAGGGATACGATCTTTACATCCTTAGGAAGGTGAAGAATTACTTCTTCCCAAACCGGTCCTCGGAATCGATCAGCTAGATAGTGAACTTCATCCATGATTACGAAGCCCAGGTTCATGAGATTTAGCGAGTTCGCGTAAATCATGTTGCGAAGCACTTCGGTAGTCATTACGACGATATCTGCCGACGCATTCGTATTGTTATCCCCGGTAAGGATTCCAACCCGCGACTCTCCATATCGTTCGCAGAGCTCCTGATATTTCTGATTGCTGAGAGCCTTTATGGGGGTTGTGTAAAAAACCTTTTGCTTTTGTTCAAGAGCCATGTGAATTGCGAACTCGCCAATTACGGTTTT
>JBIKJD010000021.1:0-12721 GCA_044361205.1 Rhodoluna sp. | reverse complement strand
TTCCTACGAATGGAATTTAGCAGATGTGGCTTCCGCAGATGAACTTGTTGTTTTGGATGCCAATGGCGCGCGTCTTCAAACTGGTGATTCAGTGGTTGTTGTCAAAGATTTACCTGTAAAAGGCGCTCCGAAACCGGTAATCAAAGCGGGCACAAAAGTCAAAAACATTCGCCTCAACGACGGCGATCATAACATAGATTGCAAAATTGATGGCTTTGGTGCAATGGCGCTTAAGTCAGAGTTCGTAAAGAAAGCTATGGCTCTGGAGTTCGCTTCAGACAGAAGAGGATTTATTTCCCACCCGCGTTCACCGCTTTTAGGTTTCCGGGTTAGCTAGAAACGAATCGTTTCTGTGCATTTAGAGCACTGCTCTTGATGTGGCCGTAGTAGTCATATCAATTAGGAGCACTTATTAGCGACCCACGTATTAATGACCGCATCCGTGTGCCAGAGGTTCGCCTCGTAGGCCCGGCAGGCGAGCAAATTGGCGTAGTCCGTATCGAAGACGCACTACGTCTTGCAGCGGAAGCAGACCTAGACCTAGTCGAGGTTGCACCAACTTCCAAGCCACCGGTAGCCAAGATCATGGATTACGGAAAGTTCAAATACGAGGCCGCTCAGAAGATCCGTGAAGCGCGAAAGAACCAGGTCAACACCATTCTGAAAACCGTACGATTCGGTTTGAAGATTGATGCCCACGACTACGGAACCAAACGTGCACAGATCGAGAAGTTCCTAAAGGCTGGCGACAAGGTGAAGGTCATGGTGGTCTTCCGCGGTCGCGAACAGTCACGTCCAGAGATGGGCATCACGCTTCTCAAGAAGCTGGCTGAAGAGGTCAACACCTTGGGCTCGGTTGAGTCCAATCCGTCAATCGACGGACGCAACATGGTGATGGTCATCGGCCCGCTGAAGAGCAAGGTTGAGGTTAAGGCCGAAACCAAGAAGGCTGCCGAGAAGTCGGCAGTAAACAAGAAGTCGTCAGCGGAAGCTGCCGAGTAGGAAACAGGAGAGACCATGCCTAAGCAGAAAACCCATTCGGGCGCCAAGAAGCGCTTTCGTTTCACCGGTAGCGGCAAGCTAATGAAGCAGCAGATCAACATGCGCCACAACCTTGAGCACAAGTCAAGCCGTCGCACCCGTCGTCTAAACCAGGACCAGGTTGTCTCGGCAGCAGACTTCAAGACCATCAAGAAGCAGCTCGGCCACTAGTCGATTTCGAAGAATTTAGGAGATAACAAATGGCAAGAGTAAAAAACGCTGTCAACGCAGCGAAGAAGCGTCGTACAGTACTAGAGCGCGCACACGGTTACCGTGGTCAGCGTTCACGTTTGTACCGCATGGCCAAGCAGCAGATGCTGCACTCGTTGGTTTATGCATACAACGACCGTAAAGACAAGAAGGGTAACTTCCGTCGTCTATGGATCCAGCGCATCAATGCAGCTGCGCGCCTAAACGGAATGACCTATAACCGTCTAATCCAGGGTTTGAACCTTGCAGGTGTTGCTGTTGACCGTCGTATCTTGGCTGACCTAGCCGTGAACGACGCACCAGTTTTCGCTTCGCTAGTTGCAACCGCTAAGGCTGCCCTTCCAAAGGACACCTCAGCTCCTAAGGTTAAGTAAGTTGCTAGACGATCCCAAGGCCCGGAAGGTCCGCGGGGTCGCACAGCTTGCAAAGAGAGATGCCCGGTCTGAGACCGGGCTCTTTCTGCTTGAAGGGGTTCAAGGGCTCAAAGAAGTTCTGGCAACGCCGTCCCTGATTGTCGAATTGTACGCCACCGAGGAAGCCGTTGAGCGAAACGCAGCTTTGTTTGACGCGCTGGCCGATGCTGGAGTAACGCTCGAGTTGGCGACGTCTCGTGTTCTTGAGGCCATGTGTGACACCGAAACACCGCAGGGTGTTGTTGCCGTTTGTAAGCAGCTGGATGTTTCTTTGGATTCCGTTATGGCGGCACGTCCTCGTCTAATTGCGTTTCTTTCCAACGTTCGAGACCCTGGTAATGCCGGCACGGTTCTTCGGGCAGCCGATGCTGCAGGTGCTGATGCGGTCATTTTCTCGGATTCCAGCGTGGATGTTTACAATCCGAAAGTGGTTCGTTCAACCACCGGTTCGCTATTTCACCTGCCAATCGTCCTAGGGGTATCGATTGATACTGCGATTGCTGCATTCAAGGATGCCGGCTTGCAGGTGTTCGCTGCAAATGGTGGTGGAGATTCACTTCCGGAACTTGGGAATTCGGTGTTGTCCGCTCCAACCGCATGGGTAATGGGCAATGAAGCGTGGGGTTTTGAGGAATCAACTCTCGCGCTAGTCGACCGCCAAGTTGGTCTTCCGATTTACGGACAGGCCGAATCATTGAACCTAGCGACCGCCGCAAGCGTTTGTCTTTACGCGTCGGCATTTGCGCAGAACGCCTAATTTCCGTTTGGCAAAGGTAAACTTGACCGCATGTCTGGCTCAAATCCAATCAACTCTGGCGTCATCGACCCACTAGTGGAGTCTTCGCTGGCGGGGATCGCTGCCGCGACCGATTTGGCTGCACTTCTGGAAGCGCGTTCCACTTTGGTTGGTGAAGGTTCCGAGATTTCTAAGCTCAACGCTTCGATCAAGAACATGCCAAACGAATTCAAGGCCGAGGCCGGAGCGTTGCTTGGTGCAGCTCGTGGAAAGTTGAATGCCGCATTTTCCGCCAGGGAGGCTGAACTCTCCGCGGTTGCAGAAGCCGCAAAGTTAGCCGCAGAGTCTGTCGATGTAACGACATGGGCTACACACTCTCCAATTGGCGCACGTCATCCTTTGTCTCTAATGCAAGACCAGATTTCCGATATCTTCATTGGCATGGGCTGGGAAATCGCAGAAGGTCCTGAAGTCGAAAGCGAATGGTTCAACTTCGACGCCTTGAACTTCGACGCAGACCACCCAGCGCGTGCGATGCAAGACACCTTCTTTGTCGAACCTGCAGAATCACACCTTGTGCTTCGCACCCAGACCTCTCCGGTGCAGGTGCGTTCGATGCTAGATCGCGAAGTTCCTATTTACGTGCTGAGCCCAGGACGCGTTTATCGAACCGATGAGCTGGATGAAACTCACACACCGGTTTTCCACCAGGTCGAGGGTCTGGCAGTTGACAAGGGCCTCACCATGGCCGACTTGCGTGGAACCCTGGAGCACTTCGCACGTTTGATGTTTGGCCCAGAGGCCAAGATTCGCCTGCGCCCAAATTACTTTCCGTTCACCGAACCTTCAGCCGAGTTGGACATTTGGCACGAAGCTGCCAAGGGCGGCCCGCGTTGGATCGAGTGGGGTGGCTGCGGCATGGTGAACCCAAATGTTTTGCGTTCTGCAGGAATCGACCCAGAAGAGTATTCGGGTTTTGCCTTCGGTATGGGCATCGAACGCACGCTGATGTTCCGCAACGGGGTTCTCGACATGCACGACATGGTTGAAAGTGACATTCGTTTCTCGCAGCAGTTCGGAGTGAGTCTCTAATGCGCGTTCCACTATCTTGGCTGGCTGAATACGTCGACCTACCTGGTGATGCCACGCCAGATTCGGTTATGGCCGAGTTGGTCAAAGTTGGTTTTGAAGAAGAAGACTCTCACGGTTTCGATGTTTCGGGTCCGGTTGTAGTTGGGCAGGTTTTGGAATTCACTCCGGAACCTCAGAGCAACGGCAAGACCATTCGGTGGTGTTTAGTTCGCGTTGCACCGGAAGGGCAGAAAGCTGCCGATGGTGGCGAAGATGTGCGAGGAATCGTCTGTGGCGCTTCTAACTTTGAAGTTGGCGACAAGGTAGTTGTCTGCCTTCCTGGCTCTGTTCTTCCAGGTGATTTCGCTATTGCGGCCAGAAGCACCTACGGCCACATCTCCGATGGAATGATGGCTTCCGCCAAGGAACTAGCTCTCAACGAAGACCATGGCGGCATCATCCGCCTGCACGAAATGGGACTGGACCCTAAAGTCGGTTCCGACGCAATTGAACTTTTGAATTTGGCTGATACCGCTGCCGAAATTAATGTCACCCCAGACCGTGGTTACGCATTCTCGATACGCGGTGTTGCTCGAGAATACGCTCACGCAACCGGAGCGGAGTTCCGTGACCCAGCTGGCAACGCACAGCCTGAAATCGCTGGTGGTTTTGAAGTCTCAATTGACGACGCCGACGGAATCCGTGGCAAGGTCGGTTGTGACCGTTTCGTTCTGCGCGCCGTCCGCGGGGTTGATGCCACTAAGCCAACCCCTCCTTGGATGATGACGCGTTTGAAGCTAGCGGGAATGCGTTCGATTTCGCTAGTTGTAGACATCACAAACTACGTCATGCTGGAACTAGGTCAGCCCACCCACGCCTACGACCTCGACAAGCTAACTGGCGGCATCAAGGTTCGTAGAGCTCTCGCCGGAGAAACCCTGAAAACTTTGGACGGGCAAGTTCGCAAACTAGACGTCGAGGATCTTCTAATCACGGATGCATCCGGGCCAATCGGCCTGGCTGGTGTCATGGGCGGGGAGAGCACCGAGGTTTCCGACTCAACCGTAAATGTGATCATCGAAGCCGCTCACTTCGAGCCGGTTTCGATTTCTCGCAGCGCCAGGCGTCACAAGCTCATTTCTGAGGCTTCCAAACGATTCGAACGCGGCGTCGATCCAAAGATTTCCGAGTATGCAGCGGCCAGAGTAGTCCAGCTTCTAGAGGTTCACGCTGGTGGGACGGCCGATGGGCTCGGTTCGAACTACAGCTCGTTGAGCGAGAATAAGGCGATTTGGTTGCCAATTGATTTCGCCAAGGAAATCACTGGTGTCGAATACACCGTGGAGGAAGTCACCGGCGTTCTTGCCGACATCGGCTGTGTTGTTGCTCACGTCGATGGCGGCTACGAGGTAATCGCTCCATCTTGGCGACCAGACCTAAACCACAAGACAGACCTTGCCGAGGAAATTGCTCGAATTGTTGGTTACGAACGCATCGGAACACGGTTGCCGGTTGCCCCACCAGGACGAGGCCTCAGTAAGAAGCAAAAACTACGCCGTGCTGTGCTGGGTGCTGCGGTCGGTTTCGGTGCCACCGAAGTTTTGACCTATCCTTTCGTGTCCGATGAGGCTAACGGTTACTTCAGTGACCTGGCGACCAAGGTGTCCCTAGTAAATCCGCTTCAAGACGAGAACGGGCAATTGCGACTCACCATCCTGCCTGGTTTGATAGATGCCGCTCGTCGCAATCTTTCGCGTGGACTAACCGATTTGGCGATTTTCGAGGAAGGTTCGGTGTTTATCCCAACTTCGACGTCTGGCAAAGCCTTCGTTCTTCCGTCCGCTGATTCAAAGCCGAGCGAAGCTGTTTTGAGCTCGATTCTGTCGACAATCCCGCACCAGCCGAAACACTTTGCCGCGCTGCTCACCGGAGATCGAATCAAGCAGCAGGTTGGAGTCCGCGCCCAAGCGTTTGATTACTCGGATGCAATTTCTCTGGCCGCACGTGTGGTTTCTGCAACCGGTTCTGTATTAGAAGTCCGCCAGGGTCAAGCCAAGGGTTTCCATCCTGGCCGAACCGCTGAGTTGTTTGTGGGGGAGACGTCAGTTGGCTTCGCTGGAGAACTGGCTCCTGCGCTTGCCGCATCGAAGGACCTTCCTCGTCGCGTCGCGGTTCTAGAGCTAGACCTTGATGCGGTTTACGCAGTCGCTCCAGATGTTCGTCAGGCAGCACCAATCTTCGGGTACCCGGCGGCAACGCAAGACCTTTCGCTACTTGTAGCCAAGGATGTTCCAGCCGGCGAGGTGCTGCGGGCCATCGAAGAAGGCGCCGGAGAACTCCTTGAGCAAGTTCGCTTAGTCGAGGACTATCGAGGTGAGAACCTTCCAGAAGGTTTGAAATCGCTCACATTTGCTCTTCGATTTAGAGCCACCGATCGTACTCTCACCCAGGCCGAAGCTAGTGCAGCCCGCGACGCAGCGGTGGCACTTGCCGGAAAACTTTTCGGCGCAAGCATTCGCGCCTAGATGGGAGTTTCATGAGCCTCAAGGTCGCCATAGTTGGAGCCAGCGGTTACGTGGGCGGAGAAATCGCACGGCTAGTGTCAGAACACCCTCATTTGGAATTGGTCACCGTAACTGCCAACTCCAATGCCGGTGAAAAATTTACGAATCTTCACCCTCACCTTCGTTCTCTTGATCGGCTCGAGTTGGTTGCCACCAAGCAGGAAAACCTCATCGACGTAGATGTCGTCTTTCTCGCTCTACCTCACACCAAAAGCGCAGAAGTGGCTGGCTGGTTTTCGGAAGACACCATCGTCATTGACTGCGGAGCCGATTTCAGGCTCGAGTCTCAAAGCGATTGGGAGCTTTTCTACGGCGGAACCCATGCGGGCACCTGGACCTACGGAATGCCAGAGCTTATTCTGGCCGGCGGTTCAAAGCAGCGAGTGGCACTGCGTGGATTGAAGCGAATCGCTGTTCCTGGTTGCAACGCCACTGCAATCACTTTGGCGCTCTCCCCACTACTAGCCTCGAACTTGATTGAAAGCGAAGACATCGTATCCGTACTTTCGGTAGGAACTTCCGGCGCCGGTCGTTCTGCTTCCACCGAGCTTTCTCACGGCGAGGTTCACGGTTCAGCACGGGCCTACGGTGTCGGTGGTGTTCATCGGCACACTCCAGAAATCGAACAGAATCTAGCGAAGAGCGCTGGAGAAAAGGTTCAAATCTCATTCACCCCGGTATTGGTTCCGATGTCACGCGGCATTCTTGCTGTGAATACGGCTAAGGCCACTGGACCAATAGACCAGCTTCACCACGCCCTCACCGAATACTACGCGGGAGAGACCTTTATCAAAGTTCTTCCGCTGGGGCAGTGGCCGCAAACTGCGAGTGTTCTTGGTTCAAATGTTTGTGAAATCGGAATCGCTCTGGACGAACATGCCGGCCGAGTAATCGTGGTCTCGGCGATCGACAACCTAGTTAAGGGCACTGCGGGAGCCGCAATTCAATGCCTCAACCTTTCACTCGGTATTGCCGAGGACACCGGACTTACTCAGAACGGGTTGGCTCCCTAATGTTGAAAAGCGATCAGCCCGATTCTGCGCTAGCTAGGGTCAAAGCGGAGACCCTGATCGAATCTCTGCCCTGGCTGAAACGATTTCAGGGCAAGGTCATCGTAGTTAAGTTTGGCGGAAACGCCATGGTCGACGATGCCTTGCAAAAGTCGTTCGCCGAAGACATGGCTTATCTACGTTGGATTGGTCTTCGACCCGTTGTAGTTCACGGCGGCGGTCCGCAAATCACGGCACGTTTGGCTGAACTCGGTATGCATAGTGAGTTCAAAGGTGGTCTAAGAGTGACCACAAGGGAGACCATCGACGTTGTTCGCGATGTCCTGCGAACCAACATTAGCGCTCGACTTGCAGGCCTAATCGAATTTGCCGGCGCCAAAACCGTTGTCCTTAGCGGTGAAGATCAGAACCTTTTCCTTGCAAAAAAAGTCATGGCCGAGGTTGATGGTGACCAGGTCGATGTTGGGCTCGTTGGGGAGGTAGTTTCGGTTGACCCATCGGCCGTCCTAGAGGCTTTGGACGCGGGTAAGGTTCCAGTCATCTCTACTGTCGCACCTTCTTCATCGGATGGCTTACTAAATGTAAATGCCGACCAAGCAGCCAGCTCATTGGCTATTTCACTTGGAGCCGAAAAGTTGGTTGTACTGACCGACGTTCCTGGCCTTTACGCCGATTGGCCTAATCGTGAGTCGCTCCTGAGCGAAATTACAAGCGAAGATCTTCGAGAACTACTTCCAAGACTCCAAACTGGAATGATTCCAAAAATGCAGGCATGTTTGCAGGCGGTTGAAAATGGAGTCCCAACCGCCCACGTAATTGATGGCAGAACCCCACACAGCATCCTGCTGGAAATCTTCACCAAGTCCGGGTACGGCACAATGGTGAATCCCTAAGGAGAATTGAACTGATGGTTAGACACTTTCTAAAAGATGACGACATCACGGCTGTCGAGCAAGCGGAAATCTTGAAGCTTGCCCTAGAGGTCAAGAAGGACCCTTACAAGTTCCGTCCATTCGAAGGCCCAAAAACTGTGGCGCTGATTTTCGACAAAACTTCCACGCGAACCAGAGTGTCTTTCACGGTTGGCGTGGCAGACCTCGGGGGCAACCCGATGGTCATCGACACCGGGGTTAGCCAAATGGGCGGCAAGGAGTCGGTCGCCGACACCACACGTGTGCTTGATCGCCAGGTTGCAGCTATCGTTTGGCGCACCTACGCGCAGTCTGGTCTAGCTCAAATGGCTGCAAACTCGTCAGTGCCAGTGATCAACTCACTGTCCGATGACTACCACCCGTGTCAGATTCTGGCGGACCTACTTACCATCAAAGAGCACAAGGGCGACCTTACTGGCTTGACTATTGCCTACGTCGGCGACGCGGCCAACAACATGGCCAACTCGTACCTAATTGGTTGTGCGCTTGCCGGTATGCACGTTCGCATCGGCGCTCCAGCCGCCTACGGACCAGATTCGAAGATTGTTCAGCGAGCGGAAACAATTGCCAGTGAAACCGGTGGGTCGATTTCGGTTTTTGGAACACCAGAAGAGGCAATTGCGGGTGCTGATGTCGTAGCTACCGACACCTGGATTTCGATGGGGCAGGAATCCGAGAAGCAGAAACGCATCGATGCATTCAAGGTCTACACAATCGATGGCGAGCTCATGAAGCTTGCGAAGCCTGACGCCATCTTCCTGCACTGCCTTCCTGCCTACCGCGGTTTTGAAGTTAGCGCCGAAGTCATCGATGGCCCTCAGTCTGTGATTTGGGATGAAGCGGAGAATCGACTGCACGCACAAAAGGCCCTGATGATTTGGCTCGACAAGCATGCGAATTGAAACTGATCGACTGATACTTCGCTACCTAAACCGGGACGACGTCGAAGACGTCCTGATCTATCAAAGCGACCCAGAGAGCGTGGCCTACATACCTTGGCCGTCTAGAACTCGTGACGAGGTGCTGGCGTCTTTGGAGAAGGCTGAAACCTTTCTGGGTTTCGAGACGGAGTCGGCCACACTGTTCTTGGCCATAACCCTCAAAGCCACAGGTCAGGTGATTGGGCAGTTGAATACGTCGATAGTGAACGCCAAAAATTCAACCGCCAACATCGGTTATGTCTTGAATCGTGCCTTCACTGGAAATGGCTACGTCAATGAAGCGGTCAGCGCACTAATCGAGCATATCTTCTCAGAACACCAGATTCATCGAATAACAGCCGACATAGATGTTAGAAACTCCGCTTCGGTCAAGGTTGTGGAACGGCTTGGTTTCCGACTCGAAGGCACTTTTGTTGACAGCGACTTTTGTAAAGGGGAGTGGTGCACAATGCATCTCTTCGCCCTACTAAATAGCGAGTGGCAGTCAAAGTAAGATTGACCCTGTTCAAACCATAAGGAGCTCCATGTCGAATCGTGCCGGTGACGTTGGCGCCCTTTGGGGCGGTCGGTTTGAAGGCGGACCTGCCGAATCGGTTGCCGCTCTAAGCCGTTCGATTCACTTCGACTGGCGCTTGGCCAGCTACGACATTGCTGGAACTCGCGCCCACATCAAGGCGCTGCACTCGGCTGGATATTTATCCGTTCCAGAGTTAGAGAAGCTCGACAAATCTTTGTTGCAACTTCTAAAGCGCATTCAAGATGGAAGTTTCATCGCTAAGCCTTCCGACGAAGATGTTCACTCCGCTCTTGAACGTGGACTGATTGAAATCGTCGGCGCGGAACTCGGTGGCAAGGTTCGAGCCGGACGTTCGCGCAACGATCAAATCGCTACTCTGATCCGTACCTATTTGCTAGATGAAGCCGACCACCTTGCAGACCTAGTTTTTCAGTTGATTCAGGTCATTACCGATCGAGCGGAAGAGAACCTCGCCGTGGCCATGCCCGGTCGCACGCACTTCCAGCACGCGCAGCCGGTTTCTCTGGCACATCACCTTCTGGCTCACGCCTGGCCGCTTTCGAGAGACCTCGAACGTTTGGCCGAGTGGCGCGGGCGCGCCTCACTTTCGCCTTATGGCGCCGGCGCACTAGCCGGTTCAACGCTCGGTCTCGACCCACACTTGGTTGCCAAAGAACTTGGGCTCAGTGGTCCAACGCAGAACTCCATGGACGCCACCGCCAGTCGCGACGTCGTAGCCGAGTTCACTTTCATTTGCACGCTTATAGGCATAAACCTTTCGAGGTTCAGTGAAGAAATCATCATTTGGGCAACGGCCGAGTTTGATTACATCAAACTTGACGATGCTTACTCGACCGGCTCTTCGATCATGCCGCAGAAAAAGAACCCCGACGTCGCCGAATTGGCTCGTGGTAAATCTGGTCGCATAATTGGCAATCTAACTGGTTTACTCGCGACGTTGAAAGCATTGCCGCTCAGTTACAACCGTGACCTTCAAGAAGATAAAGAACCGGTCTTTGACACTGTTGACACCCTTGCTGTTCTGCTTCCAGCTTTCACCGGCATGGTCGCCACTATGACCTTCAATAAAAACCGGCTTGAGTTGCTAGCTCCAGCCGGATTTGCACTTGCCACCGACGTGGCTGAGTGGTTGGTAAAGCAGAAGGTTCCATTCCGGGACGCTCATGAAATTACCGGAGAGCTAGTCTCATTCTGTGAAAAGAACGGTCTTGACCTTCACCAGGTTCCGGATGCCGAGATGGCCAAGATTTCCAAGAAGCTAACTCCAGAGGTAAGAGATGTGCTTTCGGTTTCTGGCTCCATTAAGGCTCGGTCGGGTGCCGGTGGTACCGCGCTACCTAGAGTCATTGAGCAAATCTCAGCGCTGCGCAAGCTAGTAGCCAAGGGAGCTAATTAATGACCAATCCGGCTATTCTCGCAACCCAAAGCAACGACTCGTCGTTTGGGCACGTCCTAGATGAATTGAAGTGGCGCGGGTTGGTGGCTCTATCGACCGACGAACAAGAGCTCCGAGCCGCACTGGACGGCCAGATTACTTATTACTGTGGTTTTGACCCAACCGCGCCAAGCCTCCACCTAGGAAACCTGGTTCAGTTACTAACAATGCGAAGGTTGCAACTGGCCGGCCACAAACCGCTCTGTCTAATCGGTGGCTCAACCGGTTTGGTCGGGGATCCTCGCCCTAGCGCTGAACGCACTTTGAACGACAAGTCCACAGTTGCCGAGTGGGTTCATAAGTTGGGGTTGCAGGCGTCTCGCTTTCTTTCCTTTGAAGGAGACACCAAGGCAAGGCTTGTCAATAACCTCGACTGGACCGAGCCCATGAGCGCTATTGATTTCCTCCGCGATATTGGGAAGCACTTCCGAGTCGGAAAGATGCTCTCCAAGGATGCTGTGTCAGCTCGCCTCAACAGCGACGCCGGAATTTCGTTCACCGAGTTCAGTTATCAGATACTTCAGGGCCTTGACTTTTTGGAACTTTACCGACGATTCGACTGCGTGTTGCAAACCGGCGGCTCCGATCAGTGGGGAAACCTAACTTCCGGCACAGACTTGATTCACCGCGTTGAAGGCAAGAGTGCCCACATTTTGGCCACCCCGCTTATCACCAACAGCGACGGCAAGAAGTTCGGGAAGTCAGAAGGTAATGCCGTTTGGCTGGATTCGGAATTCACCAGCCCTTACGCTTTTTACCAGTTCTGGCTAAACGTCGAGGATGCCGACGTCGTCGACCGACTCAAAGTCTTCACGTTCCTCACCCGTGCCGAGATCGAAGAATTGGCACAGGCGACCGCTGACGCACCTTTCCAGCGCGCAGCGCAAAAGCGTTTGGCTCTGGAAGTAACTACGCTCGTGCATGGCGCAGAGGCCGCTGAAGCTGCCATCGCCGCTTCAGCCGCACTGTTCGGTAACGGAGATCTTGAGTCACTCGACACAGACACGCTTAGTGCGGCACTTTCGGAACTACCAAACGCCACAGCAGGGGATGACCAATCGATCGCTCAGGCACTAGTTGACACGGGCCTGGTGGATAGTCTGTCCGCTGGGCGTCGCGCAATCAAGGAGGGTGGCGTTTATCTCAACAATGCGAAGGTTGAAGACGAACTTGCTACCCTGGGATCTTGGCTTCCTGGCGGTTTTGCGGTGCTCAGGCGCGGCAAAAAGACTCTCGCCGGGCTATTTCGCGGCTAAACCGCTATCCAATAAGAAAAGTGCGAGAAATCCCCAAATGGATTTGACTTTAACCGTTACATTCTCGTAATGTTTATCTGTTGCCCAAAGCTTGGAAATCCTGACTAGGAATCCGGCTCAAGTGCACAAAATCAAAAACTTTCCATCGAGAAAATTTTTTGTCGAACGTGTTTGACAAAGTCTTGAAACGTGGTAAGTTTGAAAAGTTGCTCTTCAGGCCAGACGAAAGTCAAACCCGGAGACGCATCCGATCCTTGAGAACTCAACAGTGTGCACAAAACAATGTCGATGCCATTTATTTGGTATTTAGGGCTTGCCCTATTTACCGCAACTAATTGGTTAGACAGATTGTCAGACAATCTGAATAGCTAGATCAAATTGAATGCCACATTATTCCGTGGCTTTCGTAAGGTTTGACGAAGAAGCTTGCTTCTTTGTCTTCCAAACTTTTACGGAGAGTTTGATCCTGGCTCAGGACGAACGCTGGCGGCGTGCTTAACACATGCAAGTCGAACGATGAAGCTGGAGCTTGCTCCGGTGGATTAGTGGCGAACGGGTGAGTAACACGTGAGCA
>JBIKJD010000117.1:0-3446 GCA_044361205.1 Rhodoluna sp. | reverse complement strand
GTCGGCTGATGCGTCGAGCACTTGGTCGTAGATTTTGGTGTCGAGCACTTCAGGGATGAAGTTCGCGCCAATTCCCTGAATCGGGTGACCGGAGGCGGTACCACCATTGAGGAGCGGTGATGCTGCTGGTTCAACCGCGAAGATCTTGATGTCTGGGTTTAGCTTCTTGAGAACCTGGCCAACGCCGGTGATGGTTCCACCGGTTCCAACGCCGGCGACGACTGCGGCAACTTCACCGTTGGTGTCGTTCCAGATTTCCTGGGCGGTGGTGTTGCGGTGAATCTCTGGGTTGGCTGGGTTGGCAAACTGGCGGACGGCTAGAGCACCTCTGGTTGCGGCAATTTCTTCAGCCTTTGAAACGGCACCGTTCATACCTTCGGCGGCAGGGGTTAGGACCAGTTCGGCACCGTAGGCACGAAGCAGCGTGCGGCGCTCCTTGCTCATTGAGTCTGGCATGGTCAGGATGACCTTATAACCGCGGGCTGCACCGGCCATAGCCAGAGCGATACCGGTGTTACCCGAGGTGGCCTCGACGATTGCTCCGCCTGGCTTTAGCTCTCCCGAGCGTTCTGCTGCGTCAATCATGGCGATGCCGATGCGGTCCTTCACCGTGGCACTCGGGTTGTAGAACTCAAGCTTTGCAAGCACATCTGCCTTACCCTCGTTGATGCGGTTGATGCGCACGAGAGGAGTGTTTCCTACTACCTGCGTGATGTTGTCGTAGATTGCCATGATTTTCCTTAAGTCTATAAACCAGTAACACAAGACTATTGCTTGAGTGGTGCAAGGATTTCAACGATTACTAAGTGTTACAAGCACTCCTAACGCCTATAGTCAAAACATGAGCCAACTTGCCCCGCTGAACCCGGATCGCAACCTTGCCATGGAATTGGTTAGAGCCACCGAGGCTGCGGCAATAAGGTCTGCTCCATTCATTGGCAAGGGTGACAAAAATGCGGCTGATGGCGCAGCCGTGGAGGCCATGAGAGCCTTTCTATCGACCGTGGAGTTTGATGGCACAGTAGTTATCGGCGAGGGTGAAAAAGATAATGCTCCGATGCTTTTCAATGGCGAGCGAGTAGGAACCGGCCGTGGTCCGTTGTGTGACATCGCCGTAGACCCAATTGATGGAACTTCCCTAACTGCGGCTGGTCGACAGAACGCGATTTCGGTAATTGCGGTTTCGGACCGAGGAACCATGCTGGATGCCTCTTCGGTTTACTACATGAATAAATTGGTAGCTGGGCCGGAAGGCGTTGGGGTAATTGACATTAGAAAGCCAATTTCCGAAAACATCCATGCAATCGCAAAAGCCAAGGGGAAAAGCGTCAACGAGGTAATTGTCGCCGTCCTTGATCGTCCGCGTCATGCCGAACTAATTGATGAGATTCGCTCAACTGGGGCTGGAACCCGCTTGATGCTAGACGGTGATGTGGCCGGCGGAATTCAGGCGGCCCGTTACGGTTCTCGAATTGATTTATGCATGGGAATCGGTGGATCCCCAGAGGGCGTGGTTACCACCTGTGCTGTGAAAGGGCTCGGCGGCGTGGTCCAGGGCATATTGCACCCGATGAACGATGAAGAGCGCGAACGTGGTCTGTCGGCTGGTCTCAAGTTCGACCACGTTTACGAAATGGACGAATTAGTGGCAAGCAATAACACTTTTTTCGTGGCGACTGGAGTGACCGATGGCGGTTTTTTGGAGGGGGTTAGGAGAAAAGGTCCAATCATCAAAACTCACTCCATGGTAATCCGAGCAAAATCGGGAACGGTTCGTGAAGTCATAGCCGAGCACAATGCCGAGCGCTGGTTCTAGGATTTATAGGAAGCCTTAAGAAAGTTTGGTCACCAAATGGGAAAAGTTGTAAATCACTGGATCAATGGCGCCGAAGTCGTTGGCCTTTCGGGAAAGATAGCTCCGGTTTATGACCCTGCACTGGGTGTTGTCACCAAGGACGTGGCGCTGGCTAACCAGGGCGAAATCGATAACGCGATTGCCGCTGCCGCCAAGGCTTTCCCTGAATGGCGCGATACCCCGCAGGCGAAAAAGCAGAACGTTCTTTTCAAGTTCCGTGAACTTTTGAATGCTAAAAAGGGTGAACTTGCGGAGATTATTACTTCTGAGCACGGCAAGGTGCTCTCGGATGCTCTAGGCGAAATTACTCGAGGTCAAGAAGTCGTTGAGTTCGCCTGTGGCATGCCTCACCTACTCAAGGGTTTCTACACCGAGAATGCTTCTACCGGAGTAGACGTATATTCAACCCGCCAGGCACTCGGTGTGGTGGGAATCATCAGTCCGTTCAACTTCCCAGCCATGGTTCCGATGTGGTTCTTCCCGATTGCTATCGCTGCCGGAAACACCGTCGTCTTGAAGCCTTCCGAAAAGGACCCCAGTGCCGCCATTTGGATGGCAAAGCTTTGGAAAGAAGCAGGGCTTCCTGACGGTGTTTTCAACGTGCTACAGGGCGACAAACTAGCCGTCGACGGCTTACTTGAGCACCCTGACGTTCAGGCGATTTCGTTTGTTGGTTCAACCCCTATTGCCAAGTACGTTTACGAGCAGGGAGCCAAGCACGGCAAGCGCGTTCAGGCTTTGGGCGGCGCTAAGAACCACATGCTAGTGCTTCCAGATGCCGACCTAGACCTTGTTGCCGACTCAGCCATCAATGCTGGCTTTGGTTCTGCTGGTGAGCGTTGCATGGCCATCTCGGTAGTTGTTGCCGTTGAGCCAGTGGCCGACGCTCTGATTGAAAAAGTTGTTGAACGCATGGGTCGCCTAACCGTTGGTGATGGCCGACGCAGTTGCGACATGGGCCCGCTAGTGACCCGCGAACACCGCGACAAGGTTGCCTCGTACATTGAGATTGCCGAAAACGATGGCGCTAAGGTCGTCGTGGATGGTCGCGGAATTAACGTGGACGGCGACGCCAACGGTTTCTGGCTCGGCCCAACCTTAATCGACCAGGTTCCAACCACTTCCAAGGTTTACACCGAAGAAATCTTCGGCCCGGTGCTTTCAATCGTTCGCGTGAAAACCTACGAAGAGGGCGTACACCTAATCAACAACGGCGCGTTCGGAAACGGAACCGCGATCTTTACCAACGACGGCGGAGCAGCCAGACGCTTCCAGAACGAAATCGAAGTTGGCATGATCGGCATCAACGTTCCGATTCCCGTGCCGGTTGCTTACTACTCGTTCGGCGGTTGGAAGAACTCGCTATTCGGTGACACTAAGGCTCACGGCGTTGAGGGTGTTCACTTCTACACCCGCGGCAAGGCAATCACCAGTCGCTGGCTGGACCCAAGCCACGGCGGAATTAACCTGGGCTTCCCTCAAACTTAAGATGCCAGCGACGCGATTAGGCGTCTTAGGGAATCAACACGACCGGCGTTGAGTTTGCCGACAGTTACAGCTTCATCGAGGTCGCAGTCTGGTGCATCAGCCT
>JBIKJD010000116.1:0-3450 GCA_044361205.1 Rhodoluna sp. | reverse complement strand
TGACCGAGTTCCCAGCCAAGGGAAGAGCAACCGGTGGGGTGCGAGCACACAAGTTCATTCGCAACGAAGACCACTTGTACTTTGCCTCTATTGCTCCATTGGAGGCACTCGCCTGCGCTGCCGATGGCAAGCCAATCGAACTCGATTCAATCGAATTGGGAAAGCGCGACGCTAGCGGTGAACAGATTGATGTGCCGATCTACAGCGTTGGAACCAGATAGCCCTAGGCGTCGATTTTCTCGGTATCGAAACTGTCGGCTGAGTCGATTATGAAATCCCTGCGTGGTGCAACTTCATTTCCCATGAGTAATTCGAAGACTTTTTCTGCGGCAGCGGCATCCTCAACACGGACCCTTCGAAGAGTTCTGTGATCTCTATCCATGGTGGTTTCAGCCAGTTGGTCGGCGTCCATCTCACCAAGACCCTTATAGCGCTGGATTGGCTCCTGGTAGCGCTTGCCCTCGGCAGCCAGCTTCGCTAAGAGCGCTTCCAGCTCAGCCTGCGAATAGGTATAAACCGTCTCGTTGGCCTTGGAGCCCGCGTTTACAATAACAACGCGGTGTAGCGGAGGAACGGCGGCGAAAACCCTTCCCGCTTCAACCAGAGGTCTCATATAGCGGAAGAACAAGGTCAGTAAAAGTGTGCGAATGTGGGCGCCGTCCACATCTGCATCGCTCATGAGAATTACCTTGCCGTATCTAGCCACATCGAGTTCGAAACTTCGCCCAGAACCGGCACCAAGAACCTGAATAATCGACGCACATTCGGTGTTCGAGAGCATGTCTGCGACCGAAGCCTTTTGAACGTTCAGAATCTTCCCTCTGATCGGCAACAAGGCCTGATACTCACTATTCCGAGCTAGTTTTGCTGTTCCGAGAGCCGAATCACCCTCCACGATGAACAATTCAGAAACCTCAGTTTCGCCGGTTCGGCAATCGACCAATTTTGTTGGCAGCGACGAAGACTCCAGAGCGTTCTTACGGCGTTGTGTTTCCTTGTGAGTCCTGGCGGAAATCCTGGACTTCATTTCGGCGACGATTTTCTCTAATAAGAGAGCAGATTGTGACTTATCGTCACGCTTTGTAGAGGTTAGTCGCTCGGAGAGAGCCTTGGCCACCACATTTGTGACAATGTTTCGAACGGCAGGTGTACCGAGAATTTCCTTGGTTTGACCCTCGAACTGAGGCTCGGCAATCCGAACGGAAACAATCGCAGTCAATCCAGCAAGGATGTCTTCCTTTTCAACCTTGTCGTTCCCGAGCTTTAGCTTTCTAGCGTTGGCATCGATTTGAGCTCTCAAAGCCTTGATAAGGCCGGCTTCAAAACCAGCGACGTGGGTTCCACCCTTAGGCGTTGCAATGATATTCACAAAAGACTTCAGGTCGGAGTCGTAGCCCGTACCCCATCGCAGTGCAACTTCCACGCCACAGGTTCTATTCACTTCGCGGGAGACCATGTTTCCCGAATCATCTAGTACTGGGACGGTCTCTGTATAGTCGCCCTCACCGGTTATGCGCCAAGTGTTTGTGAGGGCTGAGTCTTTGGCCAAATATTCGGCAAACTCGGTAAGGCCTCCGTCAAATTTAAATTTGTGCTCTTGAGGCTCGGCGCCACGTTCGTCGCGAACAGCTAGCGACAAACCGCTCACCAAGAAAGCTGTTTGCCTTGCCCTGTCAAGGAGATCCTCGAATTCAAACCTTGCGTCCCTGATGAATATCTGTGGGTCTGTCCAATAACGCACTCTGGTGCCGGTATGGTCCTTCCCCACCTTTCCGATTTCCCGCAGTTCGCTGCCGTCCTCGAAAGGCTTGAATGGGCTATCGATACCAATACCGTTGGAGTCATCAAAGATTCCTGGCTCTCCCCTGCGAAAAGACATCGCGTAGGTTTTACCGCCACGATCAACTTCAACATCAAGCCTTGCGGAGAGTGCGTTGACCACAGATGCGCCAACTCCGTGCAAACCACCGGACGCGGCATACGAACCAGAACCAAATTTTCCACCAGCGTGCAGTTTTGTAAAAACCACTTCCACACCGGAAAGTCCGGTCTTGGGCTCAATGTCTACAGGGATCCCTCGAGCTTTGTCACGCACTTCAACTGAATTGTCGTTATGTAGCACCACGTCGATTGTGTTTCCGTGGCCGGCTAGGGCTTCGTCGACTGAGTTGTCGATAATTTCCCAGAGACAGTGCATTAGCCCTCGGGAATCGGTTGAACCGATGTACATACCCGGACGCTTACGAACGGCCTCGAGCCCCTCTAAGACAGAGAGATGGCGAGCTGAGTAGTCGTTATTGGGCACTACAAGATGCTAACCGAGCCGAGAGGCTTTACCCCTTACTGACACGGGCCTGTCTAGAATTGGCTCTATGGTAAATCGCGCACAACCGGGTTCGTTGCGTCGAGAGTTGCGCTTTTCAAAGGGTGCAATCGAAGCCAACCTTTCAAATCTTTCTCTCGAACTGGACGCGGTTAAGCCGATGCTCGAAGCGTGCGTTACCAATAACGGACTTTTAGGCTTGTATGGTTCGGAACTATTGCTGCTAGAAAAGGCTCTTGGCTTTCACAAGGGTACATCCGCAGTGTCTCTGGTTGGTGAATTAGTTTCCGTGAAGAAAGTTCCTGAGAAAACTGGCGTTTCCTACGGTTACTTGGCAGAAACCGCTACCGCCACAAATCTTGGTTTGGTTGCGATCGGATTTTCTGATGGCATCCCTAGAAAAGCCACTAACGCCATTTCAATTGAAGTCGCTGGTACACGTTTCCCCCAAATAGGTCGAATCGCCATGGACCAATGTGTAATAGACCTAGGACCTGTGAAACCAGCAATCGGATCAGAAGCGATATTCTTCGACCAGGACTACACCCTCGGCGAGTTCGCCGATTCTTTGTCCATGTCGCCTTTGGAAGTTCTCGGACGAATCACGAACCGCGTTGCCAGGGTGTGGAACTCATGACGGTAACCAAGATTGTTCACATTGACCGCTATCAGGAAAATCTGAGGCAGATCATTGAAATAATGGCCCCCGCTAAAGTCATGGCTGTTGTGAAGGCTGACGGTTATGGGCATGGGCTAGTTGAAACCGCCGAAGCTGCCGCCGTAAGCGGAATTGAGTTACTTGGTGTTTTGGACATTGAATCGGCTCTTCATCTTCGCAAGTCGGGTATTGCCACGCCATGTTTCGCCTGGCTACACTCACCCCAAAGCGACTTTGCCGCTGCCATTCGAACCGGCGTTGAACTGAGCGCTAGTTCAATTGAGGAATTGGAGAACATTGCTTCCGCGCCAGGTCGGGCAAAGGTTCATCTAAAGCTCGATACTGGCCTGAGTCGAAATGGTTGCCGAATTGAAAACTGGACAGCTCTGGTCGCGCGAGCTCTGACTCTGGAGAGCGAGAACACGATTGTGGTTGAGGCAATCTGGTCGCACCTCTCGGGCACTTCAGC
>JBIKJD010000115.1:0-3456 GCA_044361205.1 Rhodoluna sp. | reverse complement strand
GTAATTGCCTCCAAGGAATACTTTTCCGTACCAAAAGCTTCCACGTAAAGACCAACCGGGTTAGCCTTGCCAATTGCGTAAGCAACTTGAATCTCTGCTCGATCGGCAAAGCCCGCTGCTACAACATTCTTGGCAACCCAACGCATTGCGTAGGCGGCTGAACGGTCAACCTTGGAAGGATCCTTGCCAGAGAACGCGCCACCACCATGGCGAGAAGCGCCACCATATGTATCCACGATGATCTTTCGACCAGTGAGTCCGGCATCTCCCATAGGCCCCCCTATTTCAAAGCGGCCAGTTGGATTGATGAGCGCATTGAAGTTAGAGAAATCCAAGCCCGATTCAGCAAGTACCGGCTCGATAACGAGTTTGGAAATTTCAGCCCTGAGTTGTTCGGTGGATACCGAAGGATTATGTTGAGTTGAAAGCACAACGGTCTCGATGGTTTTCGGCACAGCACCCTCGAAACCAATGGTCACTTGAGTTTTTCCGTCAGGACGCAAGTAATCAATCAATCCCGATTTTCTTACTGACGAGAGTTTCAAACTGAGCTGATGAGCCAGGGAAATCGCGGCTGGCATGAGTGTAGGTGTTTCATTGCTCGCGTATCCGAACATGATTCCCTGGTCACCAGCGCCCTGGCTGTCCAAGTCTTCTTTTGAGGATTGCTCGCGGACTTCAAAACCTGAATCGACGCCCAAAGCAATATCTGAACTTTGCTCTCCAATTGAAACCGAAACACCACAACTTCGACCGTCAAAACCTATGTCGGAGCTTGTGTATCCAATGTCGTAAACCTTTTGACGAATCAGGGTGGGAATGTCAGCATATGCTGAGGTTGAAATCTCTCCCGCCACATGCACCAATCCCGTGGTAACCATAGTTTCAACGGCAACTCGAGCATCTTGATCTTCGGCGAGAATGGCATCAAGGATGGTATCGCTGATCTGGTCACAGATTTTATCGGGGTGACCTTCGGTGACGGATTCGGAAGTGAAGAGGCGTAATTCAGACATTACTGTCGAGTATATTCCAACCTCTGGACAATTACGTGTCTTTCAGTAAAAGGCTGTATAACTCGTTCGCTATTTTCAACTTAGAGCCTGTGCATGGAGTCTCGTTGGTGGCTGAGACAAAAACTACGTTGTTCTCATCCGAATCAAAGGCTTGACCATTGCTCACATCATTGGCTACTACCATCGAGAGATTTTTTGCCAAGAGCTTCACTCTGGCATTTGCCAAGAGCGCCTCTCCCGATTCGGTCTCCGCAGCGAACCCAACAATCTTCGTCTGAGAGCTAAATCTCTGTCGAAGACCAGCGATTAAATCCTGATTAGGTACAAGCGTGATCGAATACTCTTTGTCGCCCTGTCGCTTAATTTTTGTCTCAGATTTCTCCTCGACACGAAAATCAGAAACGGCAGCGGGCATGACTATGATGTCAAAATCGTCGTCGGTGGAAGACAGCTCGGTGCTCATTTCTTCTGTCGTGACAACTGTATGAATGTTGACATCGACGTTTGAGTATTCGAAGTTTGCGGCAATCAAAGTCACATCCGCCCCCCTGGCAATCGCCGCCTCAACCAGCGCTATACCTTGCTTGCCTGACGAGCGATTCCCAATGTACCGTACGGGGTCGATTGGCTCTCGAGTGCCTCCCGCGACAACAAGTACCTTTTTCCCTGTCATGTCTTTAGGTTTGAATGCGTTTTCAACCGCGGAGACTATTACACCTGTTTCCGGAAGTCTGCCGATACCTGAATCTGAACCGGTGAGACGGCCGATTCCAGGCTCAATGACAGATATTCCGCGATCTCGAAGGGTTTCAACGTTTGCAAGCGTCGCCTGGTTTGACCACATTTCAGTGTGCATTGCTGGCGCAACAATCATGGGCGCGTTAGTTGCTAGAACAATGTTTCCGAGAAGGTCGTCGGCCACCCCGCTAGCCGTTCTAGCGACAAAACTTGCCGTAGCCGGGGCAACTAATAAAACTTCGGCCCATCGGGCTAATTCAATGTGCTTGACGTCGGCTATGTCGGAGTAAAGGTCGGAATGAACTTGATTATGTGAAAGGGCTTCTAGGGTTGCCGCGCCAATGAAGCGAAGGGCGTTTTGGGTCGGAACAACTTTTACCTCGTGCCCAAGTTCGGTAAGTTCGCGGATGATCTCGGCTGCCTTGTAGGCGGCAATGCCTCCGGTTACGCCAACCAGCACTCGCATGGTTGTTTAGATCGAAGCAGTCTTAGTTAGTTTGTCCTGGTCGATCTCGCGTAGTGCAATGGTTAGAGCCTTTTCGTCAACGGTAGCGTCAACAAGTGGACCAACATTCTCAAACAGGCTTCCAGCTTGTAGTTTCGAATAGTATTCGTTAATCTGACGTGCTCGAGTGGCCGCGTACATTACCAGTTCATACTTCGAATCAACCTTGCTAAGTAGGTTGTCGATGGAAGGGGAAACGATGCCTTTTAGAGTCTCAGTAGTCATGAAATCAAGTCTAAGACTTTGGTGGCACATTTATCTACATCGTCGTTGATTACCTTGAAGTCGAAGGAATCTGCTGCCGCTAATTCGGCAACAGCAGTTTCAAGTCGCTTTGCCTGCTGCTCAGGAGTTTCAGTTCCTCGACCATTAAGGCGACGAACTAGTTCATTCCAGGATGGAGGAGAAATGAATATAGAAGTGGAGTCGGGCATTGCAGCCTTTACCTGTGCCGCGCCTTGAATGTCTATTTCCAAAATCACTTTGGAGCCTTGAGCTAGCGCTCGCTCGATGGGAGCACGTGGCGTTCCGTATCTGTTCTCACCATGAACCACCGCGTACTCAAGCAACTGGTTAGTGGCGATAGCTTGGTCGAACTGTTCATTGGTCCAAAAGAAATAATGGATCCCATCAACTTCACCAGGTCTGGGAGGTCTTGTCGTTGCCGACACCGAAAGTTTCACTGCTGGATCTAGCTCAAGTAACCTGCGCACCACCGTACCCTTACCAACAGCGGTAGGTCCTGCAATCACAGCTAACTTCGACACGCAACTAGCCTAACTAGCCGAGCGCGCGATTGAGTTCATCATTGGCGGCAATTACGCCGTTTTGGATGCCTGCTTTGCCGAGAGTCAGGACAGACCTGGAAACCGAGAAAATAGCCTGATCCGCCTTGGCGCCGAAGATCGCCCGGGCGTCTGACAGTTGCGCACCTTGGTGTCCGAAACCAGGTGCCAAAATCGGTACGTTAGAAGCCTCTTGAGTGAGATTGACGCTAGACAGATTCACAGTCCCACCAACGACAGCGCCGAATGGACCAAACCCAGGTCCGTTAAGTTTCTCTAGTTGCGTGAACTGATCAGCGGCGAGAGTGCGGTTACCAACCATCGCACCCTGAACTCCCTGTCCCTCTGGGTTTGAAGTTGCCACCAGTGAAAAAATGCCCTTGCCATACGCCGACCATTCAATAAATCCACC
>JBIKJD010000020.1:0-12914 GCA_044361205.1 Rhodoluna sp. | reverse complement strand
CAGCGAGGCGAGGTCTACTCGCTAGGACTCCAGTGGAGCGGGAATACTCGCCACCTAGTTGAAAAACTTTCGACGGGACGCACCTCAATCGGGGCGGGCGAATTGCTGCTGCCGGGCGAAGTAATTCTTCAACCAGGTGAAACATATGAAGCTCCCACGGTCGCGGCCACTTACTCATCAGAAGGTATCGATGGAATAACCGATCGCTACTATCGTTGGTTGCGTTCACGCCCAAACCACCCCACCAATATTCGTCCACGTCCCTTGACTTTGAATGTCTGGGAAGCTGTTTATTTTGACCACAATCTTGAAAAGTTGATTCAACTTGCCGACGTTGCCAAGGAAATTGGAGTCGAACGATTTGTTCTCGATGACGGATGGTTCGGTTCTCGGCGCAATGACCGATCAGGTCTAGGGGACTGGGTTGTTTCGAAAGACGTTTGGCCCAATGGGCTAAAGCCACTTATCGAAGCCATAACCGCGCGTGGAATGGAATTCGGTCTCTGGTTTGAGGGTGAAATGGTGAACCCTGATTCAGACCTTTACCGAGCTCATCCAGACTGGATTCTGCATGTGCCAGGGCGAATTCCTCCGGAAGGACGTTTTCAGCAAGTTCTGGACCTCACCAATCGAGGAGCGTACCAACACGTACTCGGGCAGGTAGATGCAATTCTGAGCGAGTACAACATCGCCTACATAAAGTGGGATCACAATCGAACTCTGATCGAGGCAGCTCACCTTGGTCGCGCTGCTGTAAGTGAACAAACGAAGGCGGTTTACCGCCTTTTCGATGAATTGAAAGCGCGACACCCGGGGCTTGAGATCGAATCCTGTTCTTCGGGCGGTGGGCGTATCGATCTAGGAATGGCCACGCACGTTGATCGATTCTGGACCTCCGACTGTAATGATGCCTTGGAACGCCAGTACATTCAGCGTTACACACAGTTCGCCATTCCACCGGAAATGCTCGGCTCACATATTGGACCAACTCAATCACACACCACGCATCGGGTTCACTCACTTGCTTTCCGAGCGATTACTGCCCTCTTCGGGCACGCTGGCTTGGAATGGGATATCACCGAATGCTCACCGGAGGAGCGAGAAATCCTGAAAACTTGGGTTGCTTATTACAAGGCAAATCGAGAATTACTTCACAGCGGGAAAATGGTTCGCGTAGAACAACCGGATGATTCGTCGTTTGTTCACGGCATCGTGGCTACTGATAAATCGAAGGCGATTTTTGCACTGGTAACTCTCCAGGCAATTCCAAGCCAAACACCAAGTTCTCTGAGGTTTGTAGGCTTAGAACCGGTTACCAAATATCGTGTGAGATTGGTTGAACCTGCGGGGTCTGCTCAGTACGTTGAGCGCCAATTGCCAACATGGTTGTCTGGAGTTGAGCTGACGGGTGCAGCACTCGAGCGGGTTGGAGTTCGGCCTCCGATTCTTGCACCGGAAAATGCCATTCTCATTGAAGTAGAGAAAATCTAGACATAAAGATGATCAATCTTGTTAGTCCAGATGGTAAATCGACCGCTTCCATAAACCCAATGGGAGCTGCACTGTCAGAACTTTGGTTCGGCTCAAATCAAATTGCAGGCGCCCCTGATGAATTTTCAGGCGTAACGCTGTTTCCCTGGCCGAACCGAATTTATGGTGGAGTTTGGAAATTTAACGGCGCGGCTTTGAAGCTTCCGATTAATGATGCTGAACAAAATGCGGCACTTCACGGATTGGTTTACGATGCGAAATTTGATGTGGTCCAGGGTGATTCAAGTTCCTGTGGGCTGAGTTTTCTGCTTCACCCAACGGCCGGATACCCGTTTACAATTCAACTCGACGTTGGTTTCATTCTTACTGATGGAAAACTTGAGGTTCGGCAAACTGTCACAAATCAGACATCCACGGCGGCACCATTTGCTATCGGATTTCATCCTTACTTCAAAGCCGACGCCGACTCAGAATTTGTTTCTGCAGTCAAAACTTTTGTTTTGGAGACACTTGAGATAGATCAGACATTAGGCCCTTCAATCCAAAATGCCTCTTTGACAACTAGAAGTTACCAACTTGAATTGACTTCAGAAGACACGCAATGTGTGCACGTGTTCACAAACCGGTATTCGACTCCGGGAACTCTTTGGTTCGCAATGGAACCTCAGACGTCGCCTGCGGATTCACTCAACACGGGAGTGGGAGTTAGCACTCTTCTTCAAGGGGAATCAAAACAGTTTCGCTACAGCCTGGTTTGGCACTGAGAGTGTTCAGGGAAAAGCTACCTCTGAAGTCGCAAAACTTTAACTTCCCCAGCATTTAGATTCACTGAGCCACTAAACAGCTCATCGCTCAGGATGTCGGTACTTGCCTGGCCTACTTCAATCTGCTGGTCTACATTAGTGTGATTCAGCAGAAATAGGTATTCGCCACTTGCGTTTGCTCGCTTGGTTACTTCCACTCCGTCTGGGACATTGACCAGGAGTGGAGCTACGTCTGCTTCCTTGCAAATAGTTTCCAACAGCGAAGACATCATCTCTCGATTAGGCGTGCAACCCAGATACCAAGTTTTAGCTTTTGCCAAGCTGTTGCTGACAATCGCAGGCAAACCTTCTAGGTCTCCTGATTGGAAAGTCGCTTCGACGTGTGATCCGGGCAAAAGACGAATGTGTTCCGTCCAACCGGTAACCACACCGCGGCTGGAACCATAATCAATCTCGACAGTCTGCTCTGGTAGGAGAGGATGCCATTCCTCTGTGTAACACCCGAACACATCGCGGAGTCCGATTAGGTGTCCACCGATTCGAACTCCTTCTTCCGCGTCAACCGCGCCGCTAAATTTTCCAAACACTAGGTTGGTGCCCTGTTCGGCGGCTTCGCGAATCCGCTCTAGCCCGAGATCTGAAATCAGGTAAAGAGACGGGGCAATGACGAGTTTGTATTTCGACAGATCTTGCTCAGGGTGTGCGAAGTCAACCGAGTAACCGGCCTGCGCAAGGGGTCTGTAGTAATCCAGCAGAGCTTCCATCTGGGAAAGGCGCGTCGACGGTCTTGAATCCAACTCAAGTGCCCACCAACTATTCCAATCCAAAACGATCGCAATTTGGGCCTGGCTACGAGCCCCAAGGAGCGGCTTTAGTTTCTTCAGGTCGCGACCGAGCGCTGAAACTTCCCGCCAAACTTTCGTGTCCGTTCCTGAATGCGGCAACATACCAGAGTGCCACTTTTCGGCACCGCGAACAGAAGCTCTCCATTGAAAGTGGAGAATTCCATCGGCGCCGTGGGCGGTCTGCTGCAACGACCAGCGACGATATGCGTTCTTTGGTTTTACCGGGTTGACCTCTCTCCAGTTGATGGCTGAGGTTGCCTGCTCCATAAGAAGCCAAGGTTTGCCAGAGCCCAAGGATCTCATTAGGTCAGCGCCCATTGCCCCTTCGATGTGAGACTCGGAGTCAGCCAAATCTGGATACCAGTCGTCACTGATCACATCGATGTCCTTCGACCAGTTCCAGTAGTCAGCGTGTGGAAAGAAACGCATGAAGTTTGTTGTGATCGGAAATTTGTTGCCAACTCGGCGACGAATTACTTCCACTTCACCTTTATATAGGTCAAGCATGGCATCGCTCGAGAATCGCTTGAAGTCCAATTGTTGCGCAGGGTTCGGGAAGTAAACGGTTTTTCTTGGAGGCATAACTTCCTCCCAGCTTGAATACCATTGCGACCAGAAGGCGGTTCCCCAGCGTTCGTTTAGGGTGTCAACATCTCCATACTTTTTCATGAGCCACAGACGGAATGCCTTTTCGCTCTCTTCCGAGAAGCAACGGTAGGTGTGGGCGCCATACTCATTACCAACGTGCCACATTACGATGGCTGGGTGATCGGCATATCTCTCCACCATCTTCTCCACTAACTGCAAAGAAAAATCTTTGAAAACAGAGGATGAAGGGGAGTAGTGCTGCCTCGCACCCCAAGCCATTCTCACGCCGGATTCGTCCACGGCAAGAGTGCTTGGGTAGGCGAGACCTAGCCATGGCGGCGGTGACGCAGTTGCGGTTGCCAGGTCAACGCTTATGCCATTGGTGTGGCACAGATCTAGAATTCGGTCTAACCATTCGAATGACCAAGTTTTTTCGGTTGGCTGTAATTTGGCCCAAGAGAAAACCCCAATGGTCACAAGATTGACACCAGCTTCCCGCATCAGAGCCATGTCTTCCACCCATACGCTCTCAGGCCACTGCTCGGGGTTGTAATCTCCTCCAAATGCATATTCGGCCAAGCCTGGGATTGCTATTTCGTTCATTGGCTTCTCTGGATCAGTCATTTTTTTCAACTAACGATTGAAGTTGGATTTGGTCGCTACAGTTTGCCATATTTTGCTGCTTTCTGGGAGTCTGCCAAACGGGGTAGGTTCGGGAAGCTCTCTAGGTTTCAACCGAAGCAGGAGTTGAGGCTATCCAACTTCTAGTGTGAATATTTGATAACGCGATGATAACTTTTGTGAAATGTGGTGAGTTTTTGTGAACTTTCAGAATCAATTAGGTTTATTATTATCACAACTCGACATCGATGGGTACATTCGAAGCAAAGTAGCTTAGAAAGTTTCTGAAGACATCGAGCCGAACTAACCCGAAAATCAAACTGTTTTCGGGACCGAAAAAACAGGAGGAAAGAAATGCGCTTTCACATAAAAGCGATTGCACTAACCCTCGGATCAGCTCTGCTTCTAAGCGGATGCACAGCTCTAAGCCCAGCTGAACCAGCTGAGTTAACCTGGATGACCCGACCAGACAATCAAGCAGAAGCTGATGTCTACGCCAAAATCTCTGATCAAATAAATGAAAAGAACATTGGCCTAAACCTCACCTACAAGCCAGGTAACTCTGAAGGTTCTCCATACCAGGACAAGCTAAAGACCGACATTGCTGCCGGTACTGCACCTGACGTGTTCTGGATTCCAGGAACCGACATTGCGGACTTCGCAAAGGCCGGTTTGATCTTGAACTTGCGCGACGAGGCCAAGAAGACCGACCACAAGGATGCTGACTTCTACGAGGGTCCAATGGACTCTTTGACCGTCGACCCAGCAACTGGAAACCCAAGTGCTGACACTCACCTATGGGGTCTCCCTCGTGACGTGTCTACCTTTGCTCTTTACCTAAACCTAGACCTAATCCAGAAGGCTGGAATTGAGGACCCTCGCGAACTAGCTAAGGCTGGCAAGTGGGACTGGGCCGCATTCGAGTCAACTGCCGCTGCAATCACCAAGGCAGGCGGTAGCGGTGTTAAGGGCTTCGGTGCAGGTGGCTGGTGGGCCAACTGGGGTTACTTCGTGAACTCCTCAGGTGGTAGCTTCTTCAACGAAGACCGCACCGCTTGCGCACTTGACTCGGACGCTTCGGTAGCTGGTCTTTCATACATGAAGGGTCTCTACGACAAAGGCTACGGAGTTAAGTACGGTGAGGACGCTGAGCCTCCATTCAAGGCTGGAAAAGTCGGTATGTTCATCAACGGTCGCTGGGCAACTCCTGGTGCACGCGAGATTTCAAACTTCGCGTGGGACGTAGTGAACCTACCTACCGGAGCTTCGGCTGGACGTAACTGGCAGTTCTGGGGCGCTTACGTTGTAAACGCCAAGACCGCCAACCCAGCTGCAGCATTCAAGTTGGTACAGGAACTAACCAGTGTTGACGTACAGGGACAGATCTCTGAACTTGGCGCAAACATCCCGTCACGCAAGTCACAGGATGCAATTGACAAGTTCCTAGGTTTCACCCCTCCTGAAAACAACCAGGCATTCGTAGACGCAATCTCGAACAACCCTGTTGCTGAAGGTCCACTGTGGAAGGGAAACTGGCCAGCATTCGACAAGGCTGCTGGTGATGCCGTTTCAGCACTATTTAGCGGAACTCGAACTATCGAGGACTTCAAAGCTAATGTTTGTACTGAAGCAGCTGGAGCATTCACAGGCTAGTTGTATAAATTGAGTAAGTCACGAGCCCAAGCGAAAGCTTGGGCTCGTGCACTCTAAAAAAAGAAGATTTTTGAGGCCCATGAACAATTTCCTAAAACGATGGCAAGAGCGTCGACGTAAATCGAGCCGTGTGATGAAGTTTGTGTCAAGCAATGCGGTATTGGTAACACAAATTTGGCACTTTGTCGTGGCGAGTTTACTTTTGCTTTTTGTAGGTTTAAGTTTCCTGTTGCCTCAATTAACTAGTTCTCTTGGAGCTTTCGGGCTTCCTCTTATGGGGTTTGCTGTTTTGTTTGCCCTGTTTCAGGTGGTAATCGCCGTTGAACTTGGACGAGCAAAAGCGTGGTCCCGGCGAGCAGCCATCGTTAACAACATTCTTTTGATCGCGGTCTCATCTTTTCTCGCTTTTCAAATCGCACATTGGATACTTCTTTTCACCTTGATGGGTGACGCCTTTTTCGCAGCTTTTGGTGGTTTTGCCATCCTGCTTGCCGGTGTGGCTTGGTGGGTTGTAGCCGAAAGACTTGCGAAGAGAATTCGCGGCGAAAACGTCGATGGCGAAGTTTCCCAGCCTAGAGATAAGGGCTTCAACTTTGTAACGACCTTCAAGCGAATCGGTCAGGCGCTGGCCGTCGTGGGTCTTATAATTTGGGTTATTCAATTTAACCCCTTCTCCATAACTTTTATGGCTGTCGGAGCACTCTTTTTCCCTAACCCGCTCGCAGTTGTCTTCGTCGTGATTGCTTCAATCAGTGTGTTGGTAATGAAAGCCCTGTTGAGTGAGACCATGAACCGACATGTCAATTCAAACCAAGCCGAGGGTGAAAAACTTGCAGGCTGGATTTTTGTTGCCCCGAGTTTATTGGGCTTCTTAGCTTTCTTGGCTGGGCCGCTACTTTACTCACTTGTGATGTCCTTCTTTGACTGGAACATTTCAAGTGAGATGAAGTTCGTCGGTTTTGACAACTATTTCCAAACTCTAGGTCTTCAAGTGGTTTCCAACGGTGCCACTTTCGCCGATGGCTTTACCAAGATTTTTGACTTGTTCGGCTTCAACATCGGCGCTTCGGACCCGCTGTTCTGGAAAGCTATGTTCAACATAAGCGTTTTCTTGGTTACGGCGGTACCTCTTGCGGTTTTCCCAGCATTGATCCTGGCAACACTGATTGAATTGCGCCTACCTGGCTCAAAAGTGTTTAGGGCAATTTTCTTCATTCCAAGCGTGGCCGGAGTAATTGGCGTGACGCTTATTTGGAAACAAATGTTGAATTCATCTGTCGGGTTCTTCAACTACGCAATTCAAGAAATAAACATTTTCCTGAATCTCCTACTCCCAGGCGATCCGCTACCAACTCGAGTGGAAATCGGTTGGCTATCAACCGAACAGTGGGCCTTGACTGCCGTCGTGGTTGTTTTTGCTTGGTCTCAATTCGGATTCAACACCGTGCTCTTCATAGCCGGCTTGCAATCAATTTCAAAAGAGCTCTACGAAGCTGCCGAGCTTGATGGAGCAAACGCCTTCCAAAGATTTAGGAATGTCACCCTTCCCGCGTTGAAACCAACGACATTTTTCGTGACTGCTACCACCGTTATTTTGGCGCTTCAGTTATTTGACGTTGTGTTTGCACTAAACCAGCCCAACGTCGTAGGTTTCCCAAACAATGCAACGTTAACCCCGGTTGTTTACCTCTACCAGCTCGGTTTCCAACAGGGTAACTTTGGTCAAGCCAGCGCTGTGGCTTGGATTCTATTTGCCGTGATTTTTGCCTTCACGGTCGTTCAGTTCAACCGCCAGAAGAAAGAAGCGGAGTCAAACTAATGCCAAAACAAAGGAGCCAAGTCCGCAAGCTGTCGAGCAAGATCCTCACTTACCTAATCCTTGGAGTAACTGGAACCCTTGTTCTAATTCCGTTTCTCTTGGCATTGAGCGGTTCACTCAAGACCGTGGGAGACGTGTTTACCTACCCACCAAGATTCCTGCCATACGCTGCAACTTCGGTAGAGCTCGATGGCAAGGAAGTGCCGCTATTTGAGGTTCCCAAAGAAGATGGCTCAGTGGCGCAGCTGGCGAGAGTGAAACAGGGCTTAAACGTAAGGCAGTGGGTTGGAGTCGCGGATCCGTCAATAAAGTTTTTGGCTCCGAAAGAGCAACTTCTTGATGCAGGGAAAACTGTTGAAATCGATGGAATCCTAGTCGAGGTATTTGTTGACGCTGCCGGTATTGAGTTTGCCAATGTTGGCTCGGCCATTGTGGGTGCTTATCAGGATCCAAATAATCCATCCGCGCCTCTCGTGTACTTGCCAAGCGCTGATTTGAAGCCGGTCGAGACTGTTTCGCCACAGTTTGGCAACTTCGGGGAGGTCCTAAAGCTAAACGGTTTCGATCGAGCAATCACCAACACAGTTCTGGTCACCATCCTGGTGGTCGCAGGGCAGCTATTCACTAGCATTCTCGGCGGTTACGCTTTTGCCCGTTTACGTTTCAAGGGAAGAGACAGCATATTCTTGGTGTGGCTCGGTTCCATAATGATTCCATTCGTTGTGGTCATCATTCCGCTGTTTCAACTCATGGTCGGAATTGACTGGGTCAACAACCTAGGGTCGCTGGTCTTACCGTTCATTTTCAGCGCCTACGGAACCTTCCTGATGCGTCAATTCTTTGTGACTATTCCTAAAGAACTCGAAGAAGCTGCACTGATCGACGGTGCAAGCCGCTGGACGATTTTGTGGAAGATTTTTGTGCCGTTATCAGTTCCAGCAATTGCAACGCTAACTACTTTTGCCTTCCTGTACGCGTGGAACTCTTTCCTCTGGCCGCTCATTGTCATCGATTCAGGAAACCAGGCTGCCTCGGTTCTAGCGCCGGCGTGTCGGTTCTCGGTGGTCGAGGAGCAGACTCGCCTAACCTGATTCTCGCGGGAATCATTCTGGCAATTGCAGCTCCGATTGCAGTGTTCTTATTCGCACAGCGAGCATTTGTGGAAAACGCTCAGAGTTCGGGACTTAAGGGTTAGCTCATCGGCTCAATCCTTCCACCGATGCTGCGATTCAAGTTCCTGATTGGAGTTCATTTTTGAAACGAGAGAAATCGCGAGATTTGAATTTTTCGGATTCTCCATTCGACGCGGTAATCGTGGGTGCTGGAATCAATGGAGCAGTCTCGGCTGCTGCTCTTAGCTCACGAGGCCTAAAGGTTTTACTAATCGATCAGGGCGACATTGCTTCGATGACTAGCCAGCAGTCCAGCAACCTGGTATGGGGTGGAATTAAGTATCTTCAGACCTATGAGTTTTGGTTAGTTTTCAAGCTTTGCCTGGCCAGAGCGAGAATCATGCGGGAATACCCAAACCGAGTGCGAAAAGTTGGATTTCTTGCAGCGCTTGGGCCAACTGCACCATTCGGACCAATCCTTGCAACCCTCGGCACACTCACCTATTGGGCCATCGGTCTTTTCACAACGCCGGCTCCTCGGACCTTCAGCCTCAAACAAACATTGAGTTTGGAACCTAACTTCACAAAGAAAAATCTTCGTGGTTCAGTGCGCTATTTCGATGGAATGTTGCCAGACAATGACTCTCGATTTGTTTGGGATTTCGTGCAGAAGTCGATTTCTTTCGGAACGGAAGTCCGGAATTACCTTCGCTTGGAATCGGCAACTAACGGCGATGGTATTTGGACGCTGCAACTTATTGACGAGTTGACGGGATTGAAACGTGAAGTCACCAGCAAGGCTGTTGTGAACGCAGCAGGGCCGCTGGTGAAAGAGGTTCTTGAGGCGACCCAGGTGGCTTCCAAGACGGGACTGGCTTACTCTAAGGGCATCCACCTGGTTGTCGACAAGTTAGCCCCAGATGACCGCGTCCTGGCGTTTTGGGATGAGCAAAAGCGACTCTTTTACGTAATTCCGATGGGTGATCGCAGCATTATCGGAACAACTGACACGCGTGTTACAGACCCCTTCACAGAAGTCACCGATGACGATCGAGAGTTTGTGCTACGTCAGATAAACCGAAGCATGGAGCTAGAGACACCGCTCACCAAGGAGTCCATAATCGCCGAACGCTGCGGAGTGCGGGCACTCGTCGTTGGTGAAAATCAGTCCGGAGTTTCCGACGATTGGCACAAGCTCTCTAGGAAACACGTTCTAGAGGTGGATCGTGAGAAGTTAATTCTTAGTATTTTCGGTGGCAAACTAACCGACTGTATCAACGTCGGCCAAGAGGTAATCGGGCAATTCAAAAAAATGGGTTTCCAATTAGATAAACCTAAGAAATGGTTCGGCGAAGGCGTAGGCGATATGCCTGAGGATTTCGCTGCTCTAGTAGAAACAGAATCACGAGACAAAGCTAGCGCTGGAAGAATCGCGGCTGGCCTGTGGAGACGGCATGGTTTAGCCGGTCAAGCAATCATTGCAGCGTCCGAAGAGCCGCTAGAAGAAGTGTTCGAAGGCACGGGCATCACTTATGCGGAAATCGCTCACGTTATTGAAAATGAGATGGTCGTAACGGCAGATGACCTTCTCCGCCGAAGACTACCCCTAGCCATGTTGCGTTCAGCAGATGAGTTAGCCTCCAACAGCAAAATGCAGGCCATTTTGAGGCGTGCCAAGCTCATCTAAAGCCATTTGGAACCAACGAAGTTGTGTTTTGCCAGTTGGGCTATTGCTTTTTGACTGGGCCCTCGAAGTTTGGGATTTCAAGTTTGATTCCACCCGATTGCGCGGATTCGTGAGCAATAATCCCTGGCGCAGTAAATCGTGCCGCATCGTGCACATCCATCGGAGCTTTGCGTTCTCCAACGGCGTCCATGACAAAATCATCGACCATGAACTGGTGTGATCCCCCATGGCCATTTGAGAGTCCCAGAAACTCTTTCGGCAGTTGGCGTCGGTCATGAACATTTGCGAAGCCACCGTCCCAGAGACCCTCTGATACGAAACCAGGCTTGATCGATAACGGATTTTCGACATCGGAAAAGGTTGAGATTTGTTGAGTCACAATGTCGAAATCGCTCTTCGTAGCCCAAGAGGCATACCCGACTTGTTGTTCAAAAGAACCCTCGGTACCAAAAATGCTCATGCGCACCGTTGGTTCTAAGGGGGCAGTGCCAACTCTGCGGAGTTCAGCAATTCTTAAAACTCCGCCGTCGCTGGTTTCGAATAGCGCAATTTGATTGCTTTGATCGTTTCTCCAAAGACTTACTTCTGGGTCGAAAATTCCGTCTGTGGCAGTATCTTTTAGCCCTATGCAAGTCACTGAGGTGGCGCTAGCTCCGGTGATTGACAGTACGGCACTCACTGAGTGGGTCGAGTACAGCATCGGCGGGAAGCTAGCGGTGGATTTCCAATTGTCACCACCGTTTGCTGCATAGGCTTCGCTAAAGCCGTGTGACATGTCATGCAGGTATTCGCCTTCCCCGTAAACGAAGCGGCCTAGTTCTCCACTAGTGAATTTTTGGCGAGCGAAAACAACCGCTGGGTAGTAGTAACTTGTCTCAGCCATGAAATATGTCAATCCAGAGATGCTTGCAGCGGCTACCAGATCACTTATCTCTTTTGAAGTAAGCCCCATAGGCACAGCCGTATAAACATGTCGACCATTGGCTAGAGCCTCAAGGGCAATCTGCGCGTGAGTCCACCTGGGCGTAAAAATTGCAACCGCATCGAAATCGCTTTGCCAAAAGTCGGACAAACTTGCGTAGGTTTTCTCAATTGCGAACTCTGAGGCGACTCTCGCTCGCCGTTCCGCGTCTAGTTCGACCAGCGCAACATCTTCGACAAATGGGTGTGCCTGAAAAAGGGGGATGAATGATGCCGAGAATTGACCGCCGCCAATAACTCCAACGCGCAGTTTTTTCAATCGAGCTCCTGAGTTTTTCCTTGTGAGAAGTCTAATATCCGCCGAAGGCTAAAGCCACCTACCCCCTCGAGGCTCTAAAGAATGGTAGGGCGAGTACTGACTTGACGGGCGATAATTGTTGGGAGCCTTTGAGTGGGGCCTGACGGGTAAGAGGAAAAGTTGCAAGAAACACAGAGGGCGATGCGCGCTGGTTTCAGCGCTAGCCAAATTGTGGTCTTCGGTTTTTTCGTGGGGAACCTGATCGGCACCAGCCTCCTACTGTTACCGATAGCTAAAGCCGGGCCTGGAGCGGCTGATGTACTGACTGCATCCTTTACTTCAATATCTGCATTGTCGCTAACCGGATTGACCGTGGTTGAGACCGGCACCTACTGGACTACCTTTGGCCAGTCGGTGATATTGGCTCTCGTCAAAGTTGGTGGCTTCGGAATCATGGCACTGGGCTCATTGCTTGGAATGTTGCTAACGCAAAAGGTTTCCCTTCGCACCAAGTTGAATAGCGCTGAAGAGTCCAAAGCTCTGGGTTTGGATGATTTCCGCAGGCTGCTAATTCGCGTTTTTCAGATCTCCTTGGCGATTGAACTGACGCTCACCGTCATTTTGACCCTTCAGTTCCACTTCACTTACGGGGAGTCTTGGGGTGAAGCTCTTTGGCACGGCTTCTTCCATGGAATTTCCGCGTTCAACAACGCGGGATTCTCAAGTTATGAAGGCGGATTGATTCGATTCGTGAATGATCCGTTGGTGCTCCTAGGAATTAGCTTCGCTGCGATCATCGGTGGTTTAGGTTTCCCAGTAATCATTGAGTTGGCCAGGCGATTAATTCGACGCTTGAGGCTAGCCACCTTCAGAGCTGCCGAGCTTGGAGTGCATCTGTCGCTCACGGCAAGAATTACTTTGATCTTCTCAAGCGTTCTCTTGGTGTTCGGGGCGTTGTTCATCGGGGGAATGGAGTGGTCCAATCCCGCAACCCTCGGAGGTCTCTCCACTGGAGACAAGATAGTGAACGCTTTTGTTACATCAGTTATGGCTAGAAATGCGGGCTTTGCAGCGCTGGACTATTCGGCGCTCACCCGAGAGTCATGGCTTGGCAC
>JBIKJD010000114.1:0-3501 GCA_044361205.1 Rhodoluna sp. | reverse complement strand
GACGTTAGTTCCATGAGCGAGGTGTTGACCTGCCCGTAACGCTGACCCTCGCCCGTTTGAAGAACCCAAACCGAACGGGTGTTTAGCTTTACATCCTGTACATCGAAACCTTGAGACGTGATGGCGACGCCTGCGATGACCGCTACTAGGGCGAAAATCGCAGACATTCGAAGCAGCTTGGGCACAGACCAAGCAGCCCCTAAGGAATCACGCAATTTGCTCAAACTATAGAACTCCCTGAACTAGGAAGAACGTCAGTCCGAAACCAATTAGACCGGCACTCAGGAGAACCCAGAACAAAACGCCCGGCTTAGATCTCTTCGCCTTTGGTGCCCTCACGGTTGCCTCATTACAAATTTGGCAAATGTCGGTTTGTGTAACGGCCAATTGGTTGGATCGTCGATTGGGCCGGTCACTGGAAACAACCGACTGACGAAGTGCCCCGGCAGAGGACCGCGGCTTTGGGTGTCCGCATTCGAATTTCTCAATTTCTTCAGGCTCTTCGAAAGTGATGGCGGTGGGAATAACGATTGGGGTTTGGCGAAATTGCAATGCCGCCTGAACTTCGTTGAGGTCCATGGCAAATTCTTGCATCGAACCGTAGCGATCATTTGGGTTGCGCGACATCGCCTTGTTCAGCACTTCCTCAACAATTCTCGGGATTCCGCCACGAGGAATGTCGGTGTAAATCGCCTTGATGATGCGGGCCCGAAGTTTCTCGTTCTCATTTAACTTTGGGTCATCGAGTTCGAACGGGGTGCGACCAGCGAGCAGGGAGTAGAGGGTTGCGCCAAGTGACCAAACATCCGAGGCAAGGGTGCCAGTGCTTTGCAGGTTTGCCACCTCAGGTGCGCTCCAGGGTAAAGACATAGCGACCTGGTCGCTAGTTTCTAGAGCCGATGCCTGACCGGCAATTCCGAAGTCAGACAACTGTGGAACTCCCATCGAATTAATCAAGATATTCGAAGGCTTTATGTCTCGGTGAATGATGTTGCGGCGGTGCACGGTTTCGAGAGCTGAAGCCATCAGGACTCCGATTTCCAGAACCACTTGCAACGACATGGGCGAGCTTCGCCAGTTCTTACCTAAAGACTTGTCGCAGTACTCCATGATCATGTACGGGTGTCCAGCAGGAGAAATGCCCGCCGAGTAGATTGTCACGATATTTGGGTGCGAACCAACTTTGGCAAGTGTGTCAATCTCGGAAATGAACTCACTGGCATCTTTCGAACCAGCCCTGAACTTCTTCACGAACATCTTCACGGCAACGTCTCGCGCCGGGCTTGACTGGCGGTACTTGAAGACGTCGGCGAAGCCACCGCGACCAATCGGAGCCTCGTAGGTTAGACCGGTAATCACCTGAGGTGTGATCATCATTCTCTGCGACATTAGTTTCTCCTCGTCAATGGCCATATTTCTTCACGGCCAGATGACAGGTCGGCCAGAATCCATCGACCTCCAAGTCGAAGGATGTGTTGGTTCCCGTTGCATTCAAAAACCCAACCGAACGACGCACTTGATTCGTCGACAGCCTGCAGACAATTTCGAATTTCGTCCGATCCGTCCTTGTGTTTCGAATTTGGCTTATCGCCCGATTCGGCCGCCTCAATGATTCTGCTTCGCTCCGGTTCGTCTACCAAGAGAGAAGTGGTCCCAGAGTAACCATCGATTCGAACCTGCTTGCTTGGAATCTTGAAAGTGGAACTCAGTGCGCCGGTCTCAAGATTTATAAGTGCAGCCTTCTTGGTTTCCAGGCTGTTCTTCGCAAAGTAGTAGACCCCAACTGCTTCAGCGGAGTTCGTTCTTGAAACTTCAAAACGATCTTGCGGCAACTTGGTTCGCCAAAGAGTCGAACCATTCTTCGTGTCCACGCGCGAAATGAACCGATTATCTTTTCCGTCGAAGAGGAAAAGCTCTGAATACCATCTGCGGTTTAGAAGGGTTGAAACCGAATCATCCTTGCTGATTGCATAGCCGTCGGCTTCAACCGACCAAACGGTATTGCCCTTTAGGTCAATTCCATCAATTGAAACTTCGTTACCCTTCGGACCACCTTGAGATTCCAGATTGGTTGCCTTCTCGCTTACTCCATCGCCCGAGACCTGGATGTACTGGCTGCCAACTTTATAGATCTTGGTGGCGACCTTTCCATTCCAACTAATGAACTTGCCGGTATTGAGGTTAATTGCAGTTGGGGTGTCATCCTTGAGCCTTCCAAGGATTAAACGTTTTCCGACAATCTGAGTTCCGCCTACCGGCCGAAGATCTGACTCTATATTCCAGCGCGGTGAGCTCAGACGCTTTGAACGGTACTTGGCGTAACGGAAGTCTTTCTTGGCACCATTGGTCATCACCAAAATGCTTCGGTGATTACCTGGGATTGGAACAACATTCAGAACCGGCGCTTGCATGATTGGCTGTGACTTGCTCTTTGCAATCACAGGATCCGTAATGCGACCATTCAATCGACTAAACGGAACGATAGTTTTCATTTTTCGGTCGTCATTCTTGTCGACCGCCTTGACGTCGTCTCCAGCATCGCTACCGTTGACGTCGATGAATTTCACAATGATTTCGTTTAGTCCTGTCAGTTCAACAAGTTGCTTTTTCCACTTTCCAGTCCAGTCAAGTTCGGCCTCCAAATCGACCTTCCAAACCTGGGCTCCGGTGGCCAGATTCACAAGCGCCAAGGTGCTAGCCACAGGGTTTTCGAGGTCGCGGCAGCGTTTGGTCTCGATATCGTTCTGGGTCAGGGCGACCGCTAAATCTTGGTCTAGGGTGACTAATTCAAACTGCGCACAATTGTCATCGCCATCTGCGGCAAGTTTGTACTTCCAATCTGGCTGGCCGGAAGGGGCAGTCGAGATTTCTTCAAAGAAGACGTTGCCAGGTGGAATTTCGTTGTCGCGTAGGTAACCGACCGAAAGCACTAGCGCCCAAATTGCAATCGCTGCGGGGATGAAAACCCCGATGGTTTTCAGGAATCGGCCGTACCGACGTCGACCACGAGACTTAAGTTTCTTTACTCGCGGTTGCTTGACAGGACGCTGGGCAGCCTTGGCCACAACCGGTTTTCCAGTCTGCGATTGGCTTTCAAACTTAGCTTGCTCAGCTGCGACCATTGCCTGTTCAACCCAAGACCTTAACTCTGGGTAAAGGCTCGGGTTTTTCAGAAGTTCAGGCCAAGCCTCGGGATAGGTGTTTGCCAATCGAGCCAAGACACCTGGTGGGGTGGTTGGGTCACTTGCCTGAGCCTTAGCTTGAGCCACGGTAAGTCCACGATTTGCGGTCATCGGTCGTACTTCCCTTCCAGGCGAACGAGCGCAACCACCGAGAGCAGGATGCTAGTTCCGACTAGGAATGCGCCAGCGTTTGCCCAGCTAGAAAGATTGTGCAGCCAAAGCGGGTCTTCGTCGAGGCTAGGCGAAATTGAACCGAGGTCCACCGTGCTGGCTGACATCGCGAAACCCCACCTGGCAATTACAAAATTTGAAAGGTCAC
>JBIKJD010000113.1:0-3550 GCA_044361205.1 Rhodoluna sp. | reverse complement strand
TTGAAACGTCTAATTTCACTCGTGACCGGTTTACTAATGGTCGCCGTTTCTCTGACCGCCTGTGCACCAGCCAGTTCGATCGTCCCAGGCTCTCAGGTATCCGTCGCGCAGGTTGGTCAGATCACCACACTAAACCGTGACGTAGTTTCAGCGTCCCAGAACAAAATCGCAAGTGACCTAGGCGTGCTCACGCTCCAAAACTTCTACGAGGTTGACGAGGACGGAACACTTGTTGCCAATAAGAATTTCGGAACCATCAAGGTCTCGAAAGACGACAAGTTCACTCTTACCTACACCATGGATAAAGGCGCGAAGTGGAGTGACGGCTCATCGGTAGACGCCACCGACCTTGCGCTCGCGGTTATCGCCGCCAAAACCGCAAACTTCAACTCATTGAGGTTCGGCACCAGCATTTCAGCAGCGGAAATAGTCGGCCTACCAAAAGCCGGAACCAACACTCTCTCGATTCGATTCCCGAAAGCAATCGCCGACTGGAAGACCGTACTGAACGTTTCGGTAGCCGCACACGTGGTTGGTAAGGCGGCGGGAATCACTGGAAACGTGGCCACGGTTCGCGCCGAAGTTATCAACGGTCTAACCGGGAAATCGCCAGAGCTTTTGAAGAAACTGGCAGAGGCGTACTCCAAAGCCCTCGAACCATCGGCCGACATAAGTCACTTTCTTTCCAATGGCGCCTATTCGATTGCAGCCGTATCCGCTGAAGACATCGAGCTGAGAGCAGTGCGCGATTACCAGGGATTCCAATCTGGTGTTGCCGAAAAGATTTACTTCAAGTTTTATGCCGACAACGCGAGCGCTTTGAAAGCCGTATCAATTGAAAAAGCCGACATTTACGTTCCGCTGGTCACGCTCAACGAACCCCAGTCTGATTTGGTGACCCAAAGTCAGACCCTAGACGCCGAGAAATTCAAGGTGCTGGCGCCAACCTCGTCGATGTCACAACAGTTCGTTCTAAATTTGAGTCAAGGCGCTTTTGCAGATGCAACTTATAAAGACCCGGCTACCGCCAAAATATTGCGCCAGGCCTTTATGCACATCGTCCCTAAGACTCGCGCCTATGACTTCGCTTCGATGACTCAGGTAATCACGAAGTCCGATTCATTTGTTTACTCGAGCGCTTCCAAGAACTACCTGGCTGTGGCAGGTTCAAACGGTAGCGCCAACTTCCTCCTGCAAGATGCCGAAAAGGCTGGGGAACTAATTAAGACCGCCAAGCTAAATTACAAGCCTCGAGTGCGAGTGCTTTTCGACACCGACAACCCGGCCGCAGTTGCGGAGTGGACTCTGCTCTCCGACCACGCGAGTGAAGCAGGATTCCGACTCACTAACGTTTCTAGTGCAGATCCGAGTGCGCGCTACAAGTCGAACCTTTACGAGGTCTACCTTGGCGCTCAGCCGCTCATTGGAGTCGGTGTTGGTTCGGTTCAGCAGCTGCTATCCGGCCCGATCAAAATGCCAGAGGCGCAGTTCGAAGAACTAACAAAGGGCGTAACCAGCGCAACGGCTAAAACCATTGACGCCGAATTACAGACTCTTGACCAGAAGCTTTTCGAGCTTGGAATTGGTTTGCCGATGTATCAAATGCCAACGCTTTTGATCTACAACCAAAGAATCAAGGGGCTTGTGGCCGACCCACACGCCACCAACTCCACCTGGGGTTACTGGACCTGGCAAGTTTCAGCCGACAAATAGCCATTTACGCAGTTAGACTGGACAAAACCGACTTTTCATGAGCGTGCTTCTTCACGCCCAAATCTCAAGGATGTTCCCTATGGCTCAGGCCAAACGCGAAGAATTAAGAAACGTAGCAATTGTTGCTCACGTAGACCACGGCAAAACCACTCTGGTCGATGCCATGCTCAGACAAACCGGATCGTTCACCACTCACGGTGATGTAAACGAACGCGTTATGGACTCCGGCGACCTTGAAAAGGAAAAGGGAATCACCATCCTTGCCAAGAACACCGCAATTGCCTACAAGGGTGACCACTCCGGTGGCCGAGAAATCACCATCAACGTTATCGACACCCCTGGTCACGCCGACTTCGGTGGCGAAGTTGAGCGCGGTCTTTCCATGGTGGACGGCGTTGTTCTTCTAGTCGACGCCTCGGAAGGTCCGCTTCCGCAGACCCGTTTCGTACTTCGAAAGGCACTTGAATCGAAGCTGCCAGTGATTCTTCTGGTCAACAAGACAGACCGTCCGGATGCTCGCATCGACGAGGTTGTTGAAGAAACTCATGACCTACTTCTGGGTCTTGCGTCTGACCTTCACGACACCGTTCCAGATCTAGACATCGACGGCATCCTTGAGTTGCCGATCATCTACGCATCCGGCCGCGCTGGAATTGCCTCGCTAGTGAAACCTGCCGATGGAAGCATGCCTGAGGGTGACAACCTTGAGCCGCTTTTCGGTGCAATCATGAAGCACATCCCAGCTCCGCTCTACGACGACGAGGCGCCGCTTCAGGCTCACGTGACCAACTTGGACGCAAGCCCATTTCTTGGCCGCCTCGCCCTTCTTCGCATCTTCAACGGAACCCTTCGTAAGGGTCAGCAGGTTGCATGGGTTCGCCAGGATGGCACTACCCAGAACGTGAAGATCACCGAACTTCTAAAGACCAAGGCTCTTGAGCGTTTCCCAACCGAAGAAGCCAACCCTGGCGACATCGTGGCAGTTGCCGGTATCGACGAGATCACCATCGGTGAAACTCTGGCCGACCCGAACGACATCCGCCCACTTCCAATGATTACCGTTGACGACCCAGCCATCTCGATGACTATCGGTATCAACACCTCGCCAATGGCCGGCCGCGTCAAGGGCGCGAAGGTCACTGCCCGTCTAGTGAAGGACCGCCTAGACAAGGAACTTATCGGTAACGTTTCCATTCGCGTTCTTCCAACCGAGCGTCCGGACGCTTGGGAAGTTCAGGGTCGTGGCGAGCTTGCTCTAGCCATCCTGGTTGAGCAGATGCGTCGTGAAGGTTACGAGTTAACCGTTGGTAAGCCTCAGGTAGTCACCAAGCGAGTCGACGGCAAGCTGTTCGAGCCTGTTGAAGATATCACCATCGACGTTCCAGAAGAATTCCTAGGTTCGATCACTCAGCTGATGGCAGCTCGCAAGGGCCGCATGAAGAACATGCAGAACAACGCAGCTGGCTGGACCCGCATGGAGTTCCTAGTGCCTTCTCGTGGTCTGATCGGTTTCCGCACCGAGTTCCTCACCACCACCAAGGGAACCGGCATTGCCAACGCCATCTCGGCAGGCTACGAGCCATGGGCCGGTGAAATCGTAACCCGTCAGAACGGTTCGATGGTTGCCGACCGCGCCGGTGTTGCAACCCCATTCGCCATGATCGCCCTTCAGGAGCGCGGCTCGTTCTTCGTTGAGCCAACCACCGAGGTTTACGGCGGTATGGTCGTGGGCGAGAACTCTCGAGCCGACGACATGGAAGTCAACATCACCAAGGAAAAGAAGCTCACCAACATGCGAGCATCTTCTTCCGATGAATTCCAGTCACTAACCCCACCA
>JBIKJD010000112.1:0-3573 GCA_044361205.1 Rhodoluna sp. | reverse complement strand
AAGAACGTATTCCAAGAATTCGGTGGTCGGGCGACCGGCGCGAATACCCGGGATGAACCCGCCGTACTGCTTCATGTTGTCGCTAACCTCTTGTGGGTTGAAGGTGATTGCCACGTAGAAGTAAGTGAAACCAAGAATCAGTAGGAAGTACATCGCCATGTATAGCGGGTGGTCCCCCTGGGTGAGGTACTGAGATACGAAGTTCACCCATGGAGCTACCTGACCGGTGGTCGCGTCTGGCTGGTCGAACTGGGCAATCAAAGCTGGAAGGTAAAGCAAGCTCGAGGCGAAGATAACTGGTACCACACCGGCCATGTTGACCTTGATCGGGATGTAGGTGCTCTGTCCGCCGTATTCGCGACGACCGACCATACGCTTCGCATACTGAACTGGGATGCGTCGCTGTGACTGCTCGACCAAGATGACCAGACCAACGATGACAACGCCGATTGCAACCACTAGCAAAGCGGTCTCTGGGCTCTTCGACCAAACCGTGTTTAGCGATGACGGGAAGCTCGATGCGATCGAGGCAAAGATTAGTAGCGACATACCGTTACCGATACCGCGCTCGGTGATTAGTTCACCCATCCACATGATTAGACCGGTTCCGGCAGTCATGGTGATGACCATCAGAAGAATCGAGAATGCGCTGCTATCGCGAAGCAACTCAACGTTGCTACAGGCCGAACCGAACATCTGACCTGGCGCTCTGGCAACCGAAACCAAAGTGGTCGACTGCAAGATTGCCAAAGCAATTGTTAGGTAGCGGGTGTACTGGGTTAGCTTTGCCTGACCAGCCTGACCTTCTTTGTGAAGGGTTTCGAAGCGCGGGATAACCACGCGAAGCAGCTGGGTGATGATCGACGCGGTGATGTAAGGCATGATACCCAGTGCGAAGATCGAAAGCTGAAGCAGGGCTCCACCAGAGAAAAGGTTGATCAACTGGAAAAGCTGACTTGGCCCGGCCCCATCAGCGCTTGATGCAGCCTGATTTACAGACGTCAAACACTGTTGGACCGCGGCAAAGTCAACGTTTGGTGCAGGAATGAACGATCCCAAACGGTAGATCGCCACAATGCCCAGCGTGAACAGTAGCTTGTTACGCAGATCCGCGGTGCGGAATGCTCTAATAACTGCTCTGAACAACTAGTCCTCCTGAACTAAGTGATAAAACTACTTGGCTACAGAACCGCCGGCGGCGACAATCTTTGCCTCGGCAGAAGCCGAAACCTTGTCTACCTTGACAGTTAGTTTAACCGTTAGGTCTCCATCGCCAAGAACCTTTACCAGGTGTCCAGCGCGAACTGCACCCTTGGTCGCTAGATCAACAGCAGTGACCTCGCCACCCTTAGGGTATAGCTCTTCTAGTGCCGAAAGGTTTACAACCTGGTACTCGGTACGGAATGGGTTCTTGAAACCGCGAAGCTTAGGAGTACGCATTACTAGACGCACGCCACCACCTTCGAAGCCTGGACGAACCTGGTAACGAGCCTTCGTACCCTTGGTTCCACGACCAGAAGTCTTACCCTTCGAACCTTCCCCACGACCAACGCGAGTGCGTTCTTTCTTCGAGCCATCGGCTGGACGAAGGTGGTGCAGCTTCAGAATGTTGCTCTTCTCCTGTGGAGCGGCAGCTTTCTTTGCGGCAGGCTTCTTAGCGGCTGGAGCCTTAGCTTCGGTTGCCTTTTCTTCAGTTGCTGGCTTAGCAGCAGCTTTCGGGGCGGCAGCCTTTGGAGCAGCCTTAGCTGCTGGCTTCTTTTCTTCAGCCATTAGTCGATCTCCTCAACTTTTACGAGGTGGGCAACGGTGTTAACCATGCCGCGTACAACCAGGCTGTCCTCTTTGACTACGAAGTCGCCAATGCGCTTCAGTCCGAGGCTGCGAACGGTGTCGCGCTGGTTCGGCTTGCCACCGATGGTGCTTTTGATTTGGGTTACCTTGAGACGCTTAGCCATTAGGCACCTGCCTTGCTCTGCTCAAGAAGAAGACCCTTAGGGGCAACTTCTTCAACGGTTAGACCACGACGAGCAGCAACATCTGCTGGGTTCTCAAGCTGCTTTAGGGCAGCAACCGTGGCGTGAACGATGTTGATGGTGTTTGAAGATCCAAGCGACTTCGATAGAACGTCGTTGATTCCGGCACACTCAAGAACTGCGCGAACTGGACCACCGGCGATAACACCGGTACCTGCAGATGCTGGGCGTAGTAGAACTACACCGGCTGCTGCTTCACCCTGAACTGGGTGAGGAATGGTCTTGTTTACGCGAGGAACGCGGAAGAATGCCTTCTTGGCTTCTTCAACACCCTTGGCGATTGCGGCTGGAACTTCTTTAGCCTTGCCGTAGCCAACACCAACGGTGCCGTCTCCGTCACCGACAACTACTAGTGCGGTGAAGCTAAAGCGACGACCACCCTGAACCACCTTCGAAACGCGGTTGATGGTTACAACACGCTCCAGGAAAGGGCTCTTGTTTTCTTCGCGGTCGCGACGCTCGTTGCGTGGGCCACGCTCGCGGCTGCCACGACGGGCCTCACGCTCACCGGCTTCAACGACTGGGGCAGCTGCTGCTGCTTCGGTAGCCTCAGTTGACACTACTTGCTCCTTGTTTTCTGACATTAGAGAACCAGCCCTCCTTCGCGTGCACCATCGGCGATGGCTGCAACACGTCCGGCGTACTTGTTACCACCGCGGTCGAAGACGACCTCGGTGATTCCGGCCTTCTTGGCGCGGTCGGCTAGTAGAAGACCTACCTGCTTTGACTTGTCGGACTTGTCGCCCTTAGCCTTACGCAGATCTGCTTCCATGGTTGAAGCCGAAGCGAGGGTGTGACCCTTAGCGTCGTCGACAATCTGAACGAATACGTGGCGGGCCGAGCGAGTTACAACTAGGCGTGGACGAGCCGCGGTGCCTTCGATCTTCTTGCGAAGACGTAGGTGGCGACGGTCGCGCGCTGCGCTCTTGCTCTTACCGCGAGTCTTAGTGGTTAAACCCATGATTACTTACCTGACTTTCCGGCCTTGCGACGAACAACCTCGCCAGCGTAGCGAACACCCTTGCCCTTGTAAGGCTCTGGCTTGCGTAGCTTGCGGATGTTTGCTGCGACCTCACCAACGGCTTGCTTGTCGATGCCGCTGACAGTTAGCTTGGTGTTTCCTTCAACCGAGAAAGTGATTCCTGCTGGTGGCTGAACGGTGATTGGGTGGGAGTAACCGAGAGCGAACTCTAGGTCGGCACCCTTGGCGGTTACACGGTAACCGGTTCCAACGATTTCAAGGCCCTTGGTGAATCCCTGGGTCACGCCGTGAATGTTGTTGGCGATTAGGGTTCGGGTTAGACCGTGAAGCGAACGCGATAGGCGCTCTTCGTCGGGACGGGTAACGGTGATGGTGTTGTCCTCAAGGACAATGGTGATCGGTGCTGGAACTACGTGAGACAAGGTTCCCTTCGGGCCCTTAACTTCGATGTTCTGACCGTCAATCTTTACTTCAACGCCAGCTGGAACTGGGATTGGTAGCTTTCCAATACGAGACATCTGTGATTACCAAACGTAGGCGATAACTTCTCCGCCTACA
>JBIKJD010000111.1:0-3693 GCA_044361205.1 Rhodoluna sp. | reverse complement strand
CGCCACCCAGACGTGCTCGTCGACAACTACCAGATCTAAACGGTTAGCCTGTTCTGGTGACCCTGCAGCCCGAATACCAAGACACCGATGCGCTAGTCGCCGACCTCAGCGCAGCAGTGCTCGACCTGGTTGACGATGGTGTGCAAACCCCAATCGTGCTGATTGACGGTCGGGCCGGTTCGGGCAAATCGACCCTCGCCGATGCCTTGCAGCGCCAACTGTTCAAAGACGGCGAAACCCTGCCCCGTTTGATTCACATGGATGATCTCTACCCAGGCTGGAACGGCCTTGCCGCCGGAGCCGAATATCTACAGCGGTTCATTCTTGGCCCCATTTCGCAGCGCACCACCGCGCACTGGCAACTCTTCGACTGGGTGGCCGGCGAGCGCGTCGAGTGGCGCGAGTTCTCTGGTGGCACCCCCCTGATTGTCGAGGGGTGTGGTGCACTAAACGGCCTCAGCGCTGAACTTGCGCAGTTCAAAGTTTGGGTAGAAACCCCAGAGGATGTTCGCCACGAACGCTGGCTGGCGCGTGAAGGTAACGACGACCACTGGGCCGCCTGGGCTGCGCAAGAACTCGACTTTTATGCGCGTGAAAAAACTAAGTCCTTTGCGAATTTTGTTGGTAACTTTGGTCTAACTACCTAGGTCAGTTTAAAATGTGGAGGGGTCACATGTGGGGTAAATCAAAGCAAAAGACTCTCATTTCGGGGACTGCCCTAGCTTTGTTTTTGTCTGTCTTTACTGGCACGCCTGCTGGAGCGCTGGACTGCACACCTCGAGAGGGTGCAAACCTTTCGAATTGCGACCTGTCGAACTCAAGTCTGACGAACAAGATTTTGAGAGGCATCAATTTTTCGAATGCGAAGCTAACTAACGTGGACTTTTCAGGTTCGTCGCTAATCAATGTAAATCTCGATGGCGCCGATCTGGCTGGGTCAATTCTCGAAAACGTAAAATCGAGCGGAGTTCTTGGAACCCCACATGCGCTGCCGGATCATTGGAAGATTGGTAAAGGCTTTCTGATCGGCCCAACGGCAAACCTTCAGAGTGCCGACCTAACAAACTACTCCTTTAGTGGATTTAATTTTCTGAGAACTAATCTTCGAAGTGCAAAAATCGGTGGTTCGAACTTTTCCGATGCGTCACTCGAAGGGGTGAGCTCAGGTTCAGTTGCAGGAGTTGGATCGGTGACTCTTCCAGTTGGCTGGGTACTGGCTAACGGTTACCTTGTTGGCAGAGGCGCGAACCTTCAAAACGCCTTTCTGGGCAGTGCCGACCTGACGGATGTCAACCTATACGGCGCAAACATTCAAGACGCCGACCTGAGGGCAGTAAAACTTAGACGAGTTCAATCTGGTGGTCTTGTTGGCACCCCAAAAGTTACAAACGGATCCGCCTTACCTTCCGGCTATAAGCTTCAAGCTGGCTACTTACTTGGCCCAGAAGTGAATCTAGATGACGCTGACTTAACGAATCTCGATCTTGGCAGCACGGCCCTCTCGTTCGCTTCAATGCGGGGCACTGACCTGACCGGCGCAAACCTAGAAAAGGCGAATCTCCATCGCGTTATCTCTGAACGCATTATCGGGAATCCAGCGTTACCCGAAGGGGCCAAAATAGTGAATGGGTACTTACTTGGCCCAAATGTAATTGCTCATGGAGCCGACCTTATAGGTGCGGACCTATCGATGCTTAATCTGTCGGGAGCCGACCTGAAAGGTGCAAACCTGACGAATGTCAAAATGCATGGCACGCAAATCGGGAGTGCCGAGTTCGAGAACGCAACTTTTGATCAACTTCAAACTAAGGACTTGAACGGTAGCCCCCATTCAATTCCAGCTGGCTGGAAACTTGTCAGTAAGTCCTTAGTCGGACCGAAAGCGGATCTACGCGGATTGGATCTGCATTCAGCAAATCTTTCGGGGATGAACCTAGAATCTGCCTCCTTCGCAGATGCAAATCTAGACGGAGTCGACTTCTCTGGGTCAAACTTGTCATTCTGTAACCTCGAGGGAGCCAGCCTAATTGGAGCGTACTTTCGAGACTCTAATCTTTCGAATGCCAGGGCCTCGGCCGCATCATTCAGCAATGGCGAGTTACCGACTGGGTGGGCTCTAGATACCGGGGTTGTTCTTCGCGCAATGAGCCTGATGCCGAATCCAACTCTGTCTGGAACAAACAAAGTTGGGCAAACCTTGACTACCACCTCAGGAAACTGGGATACAGGAGTCACCCTGACCTACCAATGGCTGCGTGACGGCGTCGCCATCGCCGGTGCTAACAAGAACACTCTGCAACTCACCACTGCCGACAACAGCAAACTGATCACAGTTGAGATAACCGCGACAAAAGCCGGATATGCAACCGTGAAGAAAACCTCCGCCTCCGTAAAGGTTGAAGCTGGCACACAAGCACTAACCCCGACACCAACTGTCTCTGGAACAAACAAAGTTGGGCAAACCTTGACTACCACCTCAGGAAACTGGGATACAGGAGTCACCCTGACCTACCAATGGCTGCGTGACGGCGTCGCCATCGCCGGTGCTGCATCAGCCAGTTACGTTCTAACCCCAGGCGACTTTGGCAGAAGTGTGGGTGTCGAAGTAACTGGCACCCTCAACGGATACGTGACTGCGTCCAAGACTTCAACCCCGATAAAAGTTTCCTCCGGGTTGATGGCGACAAGTACGCCAAAGATTTCGGGAACAGCGAAATCAGGCAGTACCTTGAAGGTGACTAGTGTCTCTTGGGTAAAGGGTGCCAAAATCACCTACCAATGGTTATCTAACGGAGTCGCAATCAAGGGTGCAACCAAGAGCAGCTTGAAGATTTCTTCCACGCTTAAAGGTAAAAAGATTTCGGTGAAGGTAACCCAATCTGCTACTGGTTACACGACAGCGACAAAAACGTCTGCAACGGTCACAGTAAGTAAATAATGCCTCGGCCAAAAGCTTGGAAACACTACATCGAGGCTTTGAAGAAAAGCGGCAAGAAGCCTGATCAGATGCTCGCCACCTTCGCAGCGAGATACAAACTGGCGAGTTCACTTGAAGGCATTGTTTTGCAGGGCTACTCCGAGTCCACCCGCAATGGATATCTTGTGGCTACGAAGGTGGCGTATGCCTACTCAGTATTAGAAGCTCTGGAGCGGGCCATTGGTAGCCACGAATCCAAGGCCAAGATTCAAATCGTTGACTTTAGAGTGGCCGCGATGCTGGAACGGGGAGAGCTAACTGCCCTGCTGGCTCACATTGTCGATTCAGCAGAGGCTGACCACAAGAAAAAGGTCGAGGCGAAGTTAGAGACAACCCTGGCCAATCTAGATTCGGGAAATGTGAGACACGTTGTCGAAGGAATTCGAAACAGCCTGTTTCACGGCAAGTTCACACCAACGGCATCTGGCTTAGCTTCTTCAAAGGCGAGACGCGAGATATTCGACAAACTTGCCACTGAGATTCTTCTCACTGCTGATGACCGGTTTGCAACTTGGCTAAAGACTCAGGGCCTCTTCAACTAAGCCGTCTTGCGGTTTTTCAACCACACGCGAATGCCCGCGATCAGCGATGCCACGATGAAGAAGCCGGCGATGGCGTAAGAAGCGTTTTTCACTACGGGAATCGAAGCGGCGAAGTATCCGGTTACTGTCAAACCCACACCCCAGGCGATTGCACCCACGATGTTGGCCGAGAAG
>JBIKJD010000110.1:0-3700 GCA_044361205.1 Rhodoluna sp. | reverse complement strand
AATTGAAGTCACTAAAGTGTTCCAGGTGAATACCGGCATTCTCCACATGGTCATACCGGGAGCCCGCAAGGTCAGGATGGTGGTGATGAAGTTAACGCCACCCAAGATTGTTCCAAAACCGCTCATTGCCAGGCCAAAGACCCAAAGGTCACCGCCTAGACCTGGCGAGAAGGTTGATGTGGAGAGTGGCACATAGGCAAACCATCCGAATGATGCAGCACCCTGGGGCGTGAAGAACCCAGACACGGCTATGAGACTGCCGAAGAAGAATAACCAGTAGGCAATTGCGTTCAACCGAGGGAAGGCAACATCCGGAGCTCCGATTTGCACTGGCATGAGGATGTTAGCGAACGCTGCAAAAAGCGGAGTTGCAAACATGAGCAACATGATGGTTCCGTGCATGGTGAATAGCTGGTTGTACTGCTCCTTTGATGCCACGATTTCTAATCCGGGCACAGTGAGCTGCGCTCGAATCACGAGTGCCATTACCCCACCGATTAAGAAGTAGACAAATGACGTGATGAGGTAGAGGTACCCGATTTTTTTGTGGTCGGTCGTGGTGAGCCAGTCAACCAGGATTCGACCCTTGTCCTTTGGAACAACCGGCGTTGCAGGAGTCATTGTTACTGTGGACATCTTTATTCGCCCTCTTTTTCTTCTGGTGCGCTTACCCCAGGCAAGTTTTGGTTTCGGCTGGCGTCAAGCGAAAGTTGCCCAACCTGACCCGCGGCCTGCAAATCCAGTAGGTGTTTTTCGTACTCAGATTGCGAAACAACCTTGACATTGAAAAGCATCATTGAGTGGTACTCGCCGCAGAGCTCGGCACACTTACCCATGTAGTCGCCCTCCTTGGTGGGGGTGAAATACATGTGGTTAGTTTTACCTGGAAGCATGTCCTTCTTGTATAGGAAGTCAATGACCCAGAATGAGTGGATTACATCTCGAGAATTCAGGACGATTTCCACTCGCTTGTTTACCGGTAGGTAAAGAGTTGGGAGATCTTTGAGGTTGTCTCCCTCGCCACCGTTGTATTGAGACTGAATGCCCGTGTCATATACGTTGGCCTGAGTGTAGTTAAAGTCCCAGCTCCACTGTTTTCCAATGACCTCTACTGTTACTTCAGGATTGTTTGGCGCTTCAATTACTCGCATATCGCGAGCCGTAAAGGCAAAAAAGCCGATGACCAAAATCAACGGAACCACGGTGAATAATGCTTCAATTGGGTTGTTGTAACGCATCTGAGCTGGAAGCCCAACTTCACCCTTGCGGCGGCGGTAAACAATAATCGCCCAGAACATTAGTCCCCAGGCAAGAATTCCTACACCCCAGAGAACTGCCCAAGAGATGTTCCAAAGATCGGTGATTTTGTCGGTGTGATTTGTGACGTCGCTGCTCGAAGCCGGAAACGGCATCAAAATCGCGCGACCTAGTTCCTCTTGGGAACAACCCGATAAAAACAATGTTGATGATGCTACGGCGCTAGCCACCACAGCCTTGAAAGTACGCTTAAAAAGCACAATCGACCCTTCGAATCGTTACGAAATTAGTCTACGCCTGCGAGTCGATTTGGGACTGCGAAAAACACGAGAAAAATTGAAAATCTGCCAAATTAGCAGAAAGAATCTCCACAGGCGCAGGTCGATGTAGCGTTAGGGTTCTCGATTACCAGACCCTGCTTTGTGATGGAATCTTCGTAGTCAATGGTTGCACCGTTGAGCATCGACATGGATCCGTTGTCTACCACAGCCTCGAAATCACCAAAGGTGAAGCGCTGATCATCTGCATCCAGGGCCTCGTCGAAGAAAAGTTCGTAGTTCATACCCTGACAACCACCCGGCTTAACTTCAATGCGTAGTCGAAGGGTGTCCTCACTAGCCTCGGACGCAATTAGCGCGGAGATTTTGGTAATCGCGGCTGGCGTTAGGTTGAGTTCGTACGCAGTGGTTTCGCTCACGGGTAGCTCCTGTTTCTCTTTAAGTAAAGTCTAAACTCGAAAACCGCTAAGCAAGTGAAAACATTCCGCTAACCTAATTCTTATGACTGAGCAGAACCCCAGCGCCAAAAAAGGCAAGGCTACTCCCCCTCGCAAGCAGCAAGAAGCGGCCCGAAAGCGACCTCTCGTTGGAGCGCGAACCAAGGAAGCGCGCAAAGCTAATGCCGAAAAAGCGAGAGCAGAGCGACTAGCGGCCAGAGAAGGCTACGCGGCCGGCGATGACCGCTACTTGCCTAGGCGCGACAAGGGTCCTCAGCGCCGCTTTGTTCGTGACGTCGTTGACTCCAGGTGGCTAACCATCGGAGAGCTCCTACTTCCAACCATGGTGGTCACAATTTTCATAACGCCTGGAAGTGAACTGGCAACAGCCATTTCAGCGTTCATGAGCGCCTTGGTTTTGGCTCTCTTTATTTTGTTTTTAATTGAGAGCGTATTCATCGCCAGAAGAGCCAAAAAACTCCTTACGGTTAAGTACGGCGCTGAGAAGGTTGAAAAAGGCATTTGGTCCTATGTGGCTTTCAGAGCAATGTACCCAAGGTTTGTGCGTTTGCCCAAGGCTCAGGTTCCGCGAGGACATAAGCTCTAGGATTTAAAACCGAGACCGCGATTAATTCGCCGAGCCCAAAATGGACCTTCGTAAACAAAGCCTGTGTATCCCTGCACCAGATTAGCCCCAAGGTCTAAGCGTTCCCTAGCGGACTGAACTGTGTCAATTCCCCCAACCGAAACGATAGCTATTCTTCCGGCGATGCGAGTGTTGAGAAGTTTCAAGACTTCAATCGATCGATTTTTGACCGGGGCGCCGGATAGCCCGCCAGCACCCATGGCATCGACGGCATCTTTGGGTGTCAGCAAACCTGACCGGGAAATAGTCGTGTTGGTTGCAATTACTCCAGCCAAACCTAGACTCATGGCTAAATCGGCGACCTCGATAACTTCGTCGTCCAACAGATCGGGCGCAATTTTAACCAAGACGGGCTTATCGAGTGACTTTGCCAGAACTTCCAAAAGAATTGGCCGGAGTGCTTCGGTACTTTGAAGTGAGCGCAGGCCCGGGGTGTTCGGAGAAGAGACGTTCACCGCCAAGTAATCTGCGAAGGGTGCTAACAGCTCGGTACTGATTCCATAGTCAGTTACAGCGTTCTCAAGAGGTGTCACTTTACTCTTTCCGATGTTGACGCCAATAATCGGAAGCTTTCCCCCTCTAGTGCGAAGAGCGCGAAGACGCTTGGCTACCTCTGCTGCACCTTGATTGTTGAAGCCCATTCGGTTTATTAACGCCTTATCGGCTGGCAAGCGAAAAAGTCGAGGTTTCTCGTTACCCGCCTGGGCAATCGCTGTTACCGTTCCGATTTCAATATGTGAAAATCCAAGATCGGCCAGGGGTTTAATCATTTTTGCGTCTTTGTCGAAACCGGCCGCAAGCCCGAACGGTCCATCGAATTGGAGCCCAAAGGCATCAACCACTTGTGTGCCTCTTTTTCGAATCCGAAAAATCTTAGTAAGTCCAAGATTCCCAGCGAGGATGAGTCCGCTGGCCACCAGATGGTGAACAGTTTCTGGGTCAAGCTTGCTGAAAACAAGGCGGAACAGCAGTTTGTAAAACATTTAGAGACCCGATCGAAGTATTTGGTTAATTCTATTCGGCACTCAAGATTAGGTAGCCTAAATAGGTGAGTTCAAAATACGAGAAGTACGAAACAATTC
>JBIKJD010000109.1:0-3751 GCA_044361205.1 Rhodoluna sp. | reverse complement strand
CTGAACTCACACCGCGGGGTGGAGCAGTTCGGTAGCTCGCCGGGCTCATAACCCGGAGGTCGTAGGTTCAAATCCTGCCTCCGCAACGAAAAACAGGTCCAATCGATAAATCGATTGGACCTGTTGCTTTAACCTGTGAATAACTTTCTTTATCAGAAAAGGTTTGCATCTAGTCTTTGTGAATGCTCAAAGTGTTCATTTCTTGTGTTGTTTCCCTCGGCTTGATTTTTCAAGTCACACCGGCAACGGTTCCAGCGTTTGCGGCAACCTGCAAAACCCCGGGCGGACAATCGGGAACATTGAAACATTCTGGACAAACTAATGGCACGTCTGCAAGAGTTTGCGGCAACGAGCTTTGGAAGCTTCTCGGCAAGCCGAAGGTTGTCAAGAATCCAACTAAACCACGTAAGCCAGTTTCTTGGAAAAATGAGTTCACAGTAACCCCGGACAAGCCAACGATTGCGCCCCTATCTTCAAGTGAAATTGCGGTGGGTGAAGTGATCGAATTCGCGGCTCAAGCGGTTGGTCACACTCGTAACCGAATGTTGCTTTGGTACCGGGCTCAGGTCAAATTCACACCTCAATCGTCTACCTGGGATCTAGGAGACGGTTCGAACGCCAACGGTTTCAAAGTTTCGCATCGCTTTTCAAGTGCGGGCGAATACCAAGTGAAGCTAAAGGTCTTCTATTCGGTCAAATATCGCATCATCGGCAGGAGTGTTTGGGTCAACCTACCAGGCGGGGTAACGGCCTATAGCCGCCCGGTCTCGATTCGCGTTGGTGATAAACCGCCGCCACCGAATGGTTCGGTATCACTGGTGCATTGGAACTGCATACAAAAGCCTCTCGCTTTAGGTTGCTAAAACTCAGAAACCTTTCAGTTTGTTTTCTTAGACTTGAGTTATGTCAGATGAGCACAACCGTCAATTCTTTTTCGATCGCCCAGTCGACCAATTGGTCGTTTTGCCAAAAGCGAAAAAAAGGCGTAAACCACTCACCGTCACCGGCGGTGTTGTGATCGCTTCGATGTTGAGCGCCCTGGTCGGCGGGGGAATCGCTGTTGGGGGTTACTACCTTGCTACAGCTCCAACTCCGATCGTGGTTAACAACACAGAGGAAGTCAATTGGATTAGCGCTGCATCGGTAATCGCACTTCCAAGTGTTGTCACGATCAACGTGAATGGCAGTTCTTCCGGTGGTTCAGGTTCGGGAGTCTTCCTCACCAAGGACGGCTACATCCTCACCAATGCACACGTTGTATCTCTAGATGGAGATTCGTCAGTGCCTTCAGTTGAAGTTCAAACCTTTGACAAGAGAACTTACTCAGCCAAAATCGTCGGCTCGGACCCACTGAATGATCTTGCCGTCATAAAGATTGAAGGACCGCTTGAATTTAAAGCAATCGAATTTGCAGACTCAAACAAGATCAACGTAGGGGATCCGGTTTTAGCTATTGGTGCCCCGCTTGGGCTGGCAGCCTCGGTGACATCAGGTGTTGTTTCTGCTTTGAATCGAACCATTGCCGTGAAGAATTCTTCTGCTCCTAGCGAGGGCGGCAGCGGGCTGCAACTTTGGAACGGTAGCGGCAGCGCCCCGGTAAGTCTCCGAGTGATTCAAACCGACGCAGCAATCAACCCTGGTAACTCCGGTGGCGCCCTAGTTAACTCAAGGGGTCAATTAGTTGGCATTAACGTCGCGATTGCCTCCACTGGTTCTTCGGCTGAGGGGCAGAGTGGAAACATCGGTGTGGGTTTCTCAATTCCATCCAATGTCTCCAAGCGGGTCGCTGATGAAATCATCGCTACCGGCAAGGCCAGCCACGGACTACTTGGCGCAATGGTAACCAATCAGCCATTCGATGCTGAATCTTCTTCTTCTTTTTCGATTGGAGCCCTAATCAAAGAAGTGACACCAGGTGGACCGGCTGATTTGGCTGGGCTCAAAGCTGGCGATGTGGTGACAGTGTTTAACGGCGAACGAATCTTGGAGTCTGGTGACCTTACAGCGGCAGTGCGCTGGGAACCAGCCGAAGCCCTCATAACTTTGGAGTTCACTCGTGAGGGAGAAACCCAAACTCTGACACTACGACTTGGAACGCTGAAGTAAAGCCCGTGAGCCAACAAGAAACTCTCCCGAACCCTGTCAGCGATATTCTCGTTGAAGAGGAAACGCAGCATCTCGAACCTGGCGACCACGAGCGATACTCGCACTACGTTCGCAAGGAGAAAATTGTGGAATCCGCGGTTCTCGGTAGCCCAGTTCATGCACTCTGCGGCAAGGTTTGGGTTCCTGGTCGGGATCCGAAGAAATTTCCGGTTTGCCCAATATGCCAAGAGATCTACGACGGGCTGCGGCCAGAACCGACCGATAAGGACAGCGGCGATTCCGCTTAGATAAACTCGGTAGGAATTGCGGCATCACCGCGTTGCAGACGATGTGCTTGAGCTGGCAATTCGGCTAGGGACCGTTCGTGCACTATTCTTGCCGCTGCAACTCCCTCTGCCCCAGTGAAACCCGATACGATTTCTCCACTTTGTACAAGAGGTACCAGCAATTCACGGGCATCTTCAGGAACGGATACCTCGTGCTCAGGAATGAGCATTTCGCGAACGGCTTTGTCGTTTTCGTAAATTCGAAGGGCTTGCTTTTTGCCGCCGATGTTGGTTTTGTTCGCCGACCTTTTCGAGACGCTAACCCAGTTCTCCGAATCGTCTTTGTGAGCTACTAGTTTGTAGACGAATCCCGCTGTCGGAGCTCCCGATCCGGTTACCACCGAGGTGCCAACTCCGTAGTTGTCGACTGGTGCAGATGCCAGGGCGGCGATTGCAAATTCGTCGAGGTCGTTAGTTACTGTAATTTTCGTGCTGACAGCACCCAGAGCATCCAGTAATTCCCGAACCCTCGCTACCTCGATTCCTAGATCGCCGGAATCGATACGCACGGCGCCAAGATTTTTTCCTGCAATCTCAATCGCTTTTCTAACACCCTCATCGGTGTTATAGGTATCGACCAGAAGAGTGGTTCCGCTTCCGAAAGTTTCAACTTGAGCCCTGAAGGCGTCTTCTTCATTGTTGTGAAGCAGAGTGAATGCGTGAGCTGCAGTTCCCATGGTTGGCACATTCCAACTTCGACCAGCCTCCAGGTTTGAGGTGGCATCAAAGCCGGCAATGTAGGCAGCTCTGGCCGCGGCCACCGCGGCACGTTCATGTGTTCTGCGGCCACCCATTTCGGCGAGGTATCGGCCTCCAGCAGCAACTCGCATCCTAGAGGCAGCTGAAGCGACCGCTGAGTCGTAGTTCATGATCGACAGCACAAGGGTTTCTAGCAGCACGCCCTGTTCGAATGGAGCTTCCACAACCAAGACTGGCGAGTAGGCAAAGTAGGTTTCGCCTTCGCGATAGCCGGAAATGTCTCCAGTGAACTTGAAGTTGGCCAGGAAGTCGATTGTTGCGGAATCGACAACTTTGCCGTCGCCAAGCGCCTTTAGCTCGGCTTCTTCGAATCGAAAGTTTTGTAATTCCTCGAGTAGGCGACCGGTTCCGGCGGTAACCCCGTATCGGCGTCCAGCTGGGAGTTTCCGACTGAAGACCTCAAAGACGCACTGCCTCGAACCTAAGCCAGATGCCCGTGCCGCCTGAACCATGGTTAGTTCATAGCGGTCGGTGAGGAGGGCTGTGGATTTCTGCACGACTCCAGCCTACCTACTCGCCCTGACAGGCGTTACTAGACTTAGGAACGTGAATGATGCACC
>JBIKJD010000108.1:0-3825 GCA_044361205.1 Rhodoluna sp. | reverse complement strand
AGCTGAATCCAAAGTAAATTTCTTGAACACCGGCGAATCTATTGAAAATCTTGTTCGTGCCACGAATCCTGAGCCAGGCGCCTGGGCGACTTTCAAGAACTCAACTCTAAAGATAATGGACGCCTACGCTTCTGCATCCAAGATGCTAGAGCCTGGTCGCATTTCTACATTAGGAGGCAAGGTCTTGGTCGGTACCGGTGACTGCGATCTAGTTTTAGTTCGAGTCCATCCGGCCGGTAAGCGAGAAATGCTTGCTTCCGATTGGTACAGGGGCCTGGGTAACACGGCGCCGAGGTTCGACCTAGATGACTAGTTCTAGAGATGTAGCATTAGCAGCTCTATTGGCTGTTGAAGACAGTGATGCCTACCTCAACTTGATTTTGCCTAAGCGAATCAGTGATGCCAAGCTAATAGCTTCAGATGCTGCCTTCGCCACAGAGCTCGCCTATGGTACCTCTCGAAATCAGGGCTTTTACGATTACATTATCGAGCGAGTCACCCAACGTAAAAAGGAAGAAATCGACAATGAGGTTCTTTGCGCCCTCAGGTTGGGAGCTCATCAACTTATTGTCCTTGAGACTCCGGCACACGCCGCAATTTTCGAGACTGTCAATCAAATCAAACACTCGCCCAAACAGTCTGCTTCGGGCTTCGTAAACGCCGCGCTGCGAAGAATTTCTGAACTTTCATTTGACGAATGGGTAGATCGCTTAGAGCAGGAGGGAAAAAGCTACGACGAATTCTTGAGCACCCGCTACTCGCATCCCATCTGGGTTACCAGAGCTCTTAAAATGGCGCTCGAAGCCGATGGCTCGAAGGATGAACTTGTTCAAGCTTTAGTCTCTGATAATTCAAACCCAAAGGTTAATCTTGTTGGATTTCCAGGACGTGCAGAACCGAGCAGAGCTCTTGTAAAAGGTGTCGCTTCACCTTATGGTTACGAATTAGTCTCTGGTGACCCTAGTACTCTTCCGGAAGTCGCAAGTGGAGACTATCGTGTTCAAGATCAAGGCTCCCAGCTGTCTGTTCTCGCGTTGACGAGAGCTAAGCCAGTTACCAGCGGTGAACGTTGGCTAGATCTCTGCGCAGGGCCCGGCGGAAAGGCGGCCTTGTTGGCTTCCGAAGGTTCCAGGTTTCAAGCTACTCTGGTGACTAATGAAGTTTCCGCTCATCGAGCTAAATTGGTTAGCACTGCCCTCCGACATAGTGGTCTAACTGCAGAACAACACACACTTGACGGACGAGACATTGAAACTCTGGGCTCTTTCGATCGAATCATGCTTGACGCTCCATGCACCGGCCTAGGAGCGTTAAGGCGTCGACCAGAATCCCGGTGGCGTAAAAACGCTGTAGATCTTAAGGCTTTGACAACATTGCAGAGAGAACTCTTAGAGTCTGCATGGAAAGCCCTAGCGCCAGGTGGCGTGCTTGCCTATGTCACCTGCTCACCTCACCCCTCTGAGACCACTGCACAAGTTGAATGGTTTCTCAGAAAGCACCAAGAGGCAAAGCTGATGGACGCAAATTCAATCATCAAGACGATTTCGCCCAACCTCGAACTGAATATGAGCCGGAAGACTTGTCAACTTTGGCCACATCGGAACGGAACGGATGGAATGTTTATTTCGCTCATAACCAAGGCAACTTGACTAGGCTGAATAAATGAGACATGCGATACATCCATCGATCTTGGCGGCAGACTTTCTCAATCTGCAATCGGAATTACTAAGCATTAGTTCGGCCGATGCCGTTCACGTCGACGTTATGGACAATCACTTTGTACCGAATCTTACTTTCGGCCTACCAGTAGTCTCGAGAATTGTAGCTGGCAGTTCAATTCCAGTTGACGTTCACCTCATGATTTCCAATGTCGATGAATTTGCAGTCGGCTACGCAGATACTGGTGCTGCCAGCGTGACCTTCCATCAAGAAGCCTCTGAGGACATCGTAAGCCTGTCCCGCAGAATACGAAATGCTGGGTCAAGAAGTGCCATAGCCGTTAAGCCTTCTACGGGTATCGATTTGGTTCTGAAAAATCTGCATGAGTTCGACATGGTTTTGATAATGACCGTTGAACCAGGCTTTGGTGGTCAAAGATTCATAGAGTCGACCCTAGACAAGGTGGTTGCGCTAAGGGTTGAGATAGACAAACTCGGTCTAGAGGTTCGATTGCAAGTTGATGGCGGCGTCAATAGTGCAACAGTGAAATTGGCAGCGGATGCGGGAGCCGACACTTTCGTTGCTGGCAGCGCGATTTTCTCAGCTGAAAATCGCAAACAGAGAATTAAAGAGCTTCGCGAGATTGCGATGGGATCTCTCTAACTGATGTCGATTCCAAACTACACTTTTGAAGAATTTCTAAAGCTTTCAAAGGACAAGCGCGTCATACCGATCTTTAGGGAGGTTTTTTCTGGAACGCTGTCTCCGGTCTCAGTTTTCGAGAAACTTGCGATTTCCAATTCAGGTTCTTTCCTACTGGAGTCAGCTGAGGCTGGAGTGTGGGCCCGCTATTCTTTTGTTGGCGTGAAGATGCGCGGTCGACTTGTGCTGGAGACCGGGTCTTCGGTTAATTGGATTCCTGGAACACACGAGTCGGCACTTCCCAAAGACCTCGGGCATAAATTACCTGCGACTCCACTCGAGGCAATCGACTTGATTCAACAATCGTGGCACACGAAATTGGACGGAATTGAACTGCCAATAACTTCAGGCTTAGTTGGATCAATTTCATGGGAAATGGTTTCCGAATTGGAAAAACTAGATTTGACCAACGACGACATCTCACTTTGCCCCGTAATGCATCTGGCATTGGTTAAGAACATGGTTGTTTTGGATCATTTGGAGGGAAAGCTCTTCTTCGTAGCTAACTGCTTCATAGAGGGTCAGAGCTACGATGAACTTCGGGATATCTATGACGCTGCAAAGTTGGAAATTGAAGAAATGATTGCAGCACTACTTGTTCCAACATCGGATTTCATGGGTGACATCCCCTCTGTAGACGACAAAATCCGTCCGAACGGAATACCACAAGACCAATTTATGGAAATGGTTAAGGTTGCCAAAGATCATGTTGTGCGCGGTGACGTATTTCAGGTAGTTCTCTCTCAGCGTTTCACAGCTCCACTGAAAGCGGACCCAATCGATGTGTACAGAGCGCTTAGGGCACTGAATCCCAGTCCTTACATGTTCTTCCTAAATGGGAGCGACTCGAATGGATCGTTTGTTGTAGTCGGTTCCTCACCGGAATCATTGGTTACAGTCTCGGGCTCTAAGGTCGTTACTCACCCGATCGCAGGATCAAGACCCAGGGGAGGGTCTCCCGAGGAGGACCTTGGGAATGAAGCGTCGCTTTTGTCCGACGCAAAGGAAATCTCGGAGCATTTGATGCTGGTGGATCTGGCTCGTAACGATCTCTTGAAAGTGTGCAATCCGGAAAGCGTCACCGTGACCGAATTTAAGCAAGTGCATCGATTTAGCCACATCATGCACCTCGTCTCCACGGTTCAAGGAAAACTGCGTACTGGTCTTTCTACCGTCGATGTCTTTAGGGCTACTTTCCCGGCTGGGACCTTATCCGGAGCTCCGAAACCGAAGGCTCTTTCTGTCATCAATGAACTCGAGCCGAGTGGTAGGGGGCTCTACGGTGGCGTATGTGGGTATTTTGATTTTGCAGGTAACGCTGACTTGGCAATAGCCATTCGCACTGCCTTTATTCGGTCAGGCGTTGCGAGTGTGCAAGCGGGAGCAGGAATCGTACTTGACTCGGATCCCAGGTCTGAATACCTAGAAACGAAGCACAAGGCTAATGCAGTCCTCAGAGCGATC
>JBIKJD010000107.1:0-3889 GCA_044361205.1 Rhodoluna sp. | reverse complement strand
ACGAATGACACTGAAAACCTGGGATGAGGCCAAGTCTCAGCTATTTGAGGGAACCCGCCTCAACATGGACATTCTTTCGGCCTTGGAAACTTTCCGTCTCCAAAACCCGAAACTCAACCCGTCCGATGAAGCAACAGCTAAAGCTGCTCTAAAAGATATTGAACTTCCCGAGGGATCCAAATTCGTTAACGACAAATCGGGAAACGTTCATTACCTCTTCATCCCATCTGATGGTTTCATGCTGGAACGATGCCTAAACATCAAACCGTTTAGTGAAACCTATTTCCAGATGACCAATCCAGGTTCTGGTTTTGTTGGACTTTACATAGTTGACGGTCAACCTAAAACCGACGAATTTGGCTACATCACCTCAGGTAATTGCACGGATCAGGAGTAAACGATGACGAACATAGACATCTACAAAAAACGAATCACCGCTCTGATACTCATGAGCGCAACACCGCTTATCGCAGCTGGACCGTTCTTGATTGCACTCCTTGGTGCGACTGTCACTCAGTGCTACGCCTATGATTGCCCATGGAACGTGCTTCCTTGGTTTAGTTTCTTGACAGCCCCGGTGGCATTGATTGCATTCATTCTTGGCTTGGTATGGTTCTTGACTGCCCTTGGAACAAGGCTTAACAAAACCGAGGCGGCAACATCGCAGGAACAAAAGCTAAAAAGCTACTACTTCGCCTGGATGGCCACCGCTTTGGGTCCGCTAATCTTTTCAGTTCTATTACTTCTCGCGATTGTCGGTGGGCCAGTTGCAGTTTGCGACATCAACTCCGTTTGCACCGAGACAGCCCAAGGTGCATTTGTTAGAGTCGCCCTAATTGTTGCCCCTGTCGTGATGGCTCTGTCGTGGCTTGACCTTCTCGGCTTGTGGGTTTGGAACAAAAGGAAATAGCGAAAGCGCACCCGTGTCACGAAGTACGATGAGTGTATGGGCGTACGCATTGAACGAGTTGATTTAGCAGGCATTGGTTTTAGAGACGACATCGTCACTAAAGATGGGACGCGTCTCGGGGTGCTCACTCACCGCGACGGATCTCGAGAAGTCGCGTTCTTCTCCCCAGAGGACCCGGATGCCACAGCTGCATCGGTAACCATTTCCCCTCAGGAAGCCGGAGCGCTAGCAGAGCTCCTCGGCTCCGCCACCCTGCTCGACCAGATCAGCAAGATCGCCGACACCGTGCCAGGCATCTTCACCGAACAACTCTCGCTGCCTGCCGACTCCATCTACATCGACAAAGAACTCGGCGACACTCACGCTCGCTCCAAGACCGGCGTCAGCGTTGTCGCAATCATGCGAGAGCAGAAGGTTATCGCCTCACCAAAACCTAGCCAAGACCTTCAAAGCGGCGACATCTTGGTTGCCGTTGGGACCAGACCTGGCCTAGACGCCCTCGCCGAAATCCTTTCTAACTCCCGAAGCTAGCCATGTCTCACACGGCCATCGTCTTCATTCAGCTGGGCGGGGTGCTCTTAGCACTCAGCCTGCTGAGTCGCGTTGCCGGAAAACTTGGCCAGTCCGCCATTCCTTTCTATATGACCGCAGGGCTCCTGCTCGGCGCTGGCAGCCTGATCCCTCTCACCGAAAGCCGAGAGTTCTTAGAAATCGGTGCGGAAATCGGTGTGGTCATCCTGCTGCTCATGATCGGCCTCGAGTACTCACCCAAAGAACTCATCAAAAGCCTTAGACAAAACAAATCCACGGCATTCTTCGACGCCCTATTTAATGCCACGCCTGGCTTCATCGCCGGGCTACTTCTCGGCTGGGGTCTGACGGGAGCCTTCATCCTGGCCGGAGTAACCTGGATCACCTCATCCGGTGTCACGGTAAGACTTCTAAGGGAACTAGGACGCCTAGCCAACCGTGAAACGCCAACGATCATTTCGGTACTTGTGCTCGAAGACCTCGCCATGGCCTTCTATCTCCCAGTGCTATCGGCTGTGGCCGTGGGAGCATCCCTGATGGAAGGTGCCATTTCGGTTGCCATCGCCATCGGCCTAGTAACCAGCATCCTCAGCATCAGCTACTTCTATGGCAAGACCATTTCGAGAATCTTCTCAACCAACAACATCGAATCTCTAATCATCGGTGTTGCCGGGCTCTCAATCCTGGTCGCCGGGCTCGCCGCCGAGGTCAAGGTGTCCAGCGCGGTTGGGGCATTCCTAGTTGGCATCAGCCTCTCCGGAAAGGTTGCCGCCGAAGCCGCCAACCGACTGCGACCGCTAAGAGATTTCTTCGGAGCAATCTTCTTTGTCTACTTCGGCATCCAAACCAACCCGCTCGAAATCCCACAAGCATTCCTGCCAGCCCTTGCCCTCGCCATAGTGACCATCTCCACCAAAGTTCTCACCGGTTACCTCGCCGCCAAACGAAACGGCATCGGAATCCCTGGTCGTTGGAGAACCGGCCTCGCCCTCACCCCAAGAGGTGAATTCTCAATCATCATCGCAGGGTTGGCAATCAGCGCAGGCCTAAACCCAGCCATCGTGCCATTCGCCGCAACCTATATGCTCATGACCGTCATCGCCGGCCCTCTACTAGCCAGGCTCACCGACGTTCAATACTTCAAAGACCTACTCGGCAACGCCCAACTGAGAGCTAACGCCAAGTTAGCCCGCAAGCAAGCTAACGACTCAGCTGCTTAAAGGTAGCGAACTCAACCAATTCGGCTCGAACTATTTCTTCGCCACCATCCGGAGTTGAAATTGTGTCGGCACGAACCAAAGCTAAGAATTCCGGGTTCTTCCCAGCCCAGCGAATCTTTTTCACCAAAGCCTTGTCATTCGCCAACACCCAAGCTGCAGCCTCGCTTCCATGCGTTCCGGCGCCAGCCAAAATCGTCACGGTCTGAGCCTCATTCCCAGGGCCTTTGCTGCGGACAATCATCCCGTAGGCAACACCCTCAACCTCATCGGAAAACATTTGCTTGCCCGCCCAAACCGGAACGTCAACCGTCTGACCCTTATATCTCTTCGACGGGAAGTTCTTCATCCCGTATTTGGATCCCAGTCGCTTGTTGATAGAATCCAAAAGCTCAGCCGAAACGGTGTTGTTCTTTTGCCCACCAATGGCGATGATGTCTCTTTCTTTCAAAGTAGACAGAAGGTGATCACTTGAGAAGATCACACTGGCAGATTTGAAACCACCACGATAGGCCTTGTTTATTGAAGGCGCCAAAAAGGACGTCGAACGAACCTGACCCATGTCGGTGAACAAATTCTTGTAATGCGAAGTCTCGCCCTTAATAATCCCGAGCACAATAAACGGCCCGGGCTTTGGCTGAAACACCGAACGCCAGTCGAGCCCAGTTCTCCAACGCAACCTTGAAGGCAGTGTGCGAAAAACGAATACAAGAACACGTGAAACCACAAACAAAGTGATTCCCCCACGAATCCAGTCAGAGATTAGGGATTGCGCCAACGCTGTTGGCAGACCAAACCAAAACTCATCCCAGGGCATTAGCCTGCGCTTATCGGCTTATTACGTGTAACGATCACTAGGTAAGTGGCAACCTGAACCAAGACCAGCAACAGGAACGCTGGAATCATGTCGTTGAACCACCACTGGGCACTGACCGCCAAAATCTCCGGTTGACAAGGCTCAGAGCCTTCACCACAGTTTGGATAAAAAACCAATCTGCTAACTGCCATGGTCGCGAAGCTGAACGACATAATAGAAACAACCCCAGCGAACACAAGCGACAAAACGTAGTTCAAAGTAACCGCCCCTGCAGCACCAGCCACACGTGGTGGCTTCACAACCGGCTTCGCCGAACGAGCCTTGGCAGCAGAGCGAGTTCCTAGGTAAATCGATCCACCGATGATCAGCTGAATCACTACCCAAGCCCAGGTTTCCAAACGCTGGTTCTGGGTG
>JBIKJD010000106.1:0-3894 GCA_044361205.1 Rhodoluna sp. | reverse complement strand
CGAGTCGGACTCTCCGAAGCAGAAGCCGGCCAATCCTGGTAAACAAACTCCGAACTCAGGCAAGGGACACAACCCCGGCTCGAGTTTCTTCAAAAGCTAAAGAATAGTGATTGCCGTTGCCAACCAACGGCCTACCCGCTGTTCCAGCCGAATGGTCATTGCCCTTGTGCGGTTTCGAATCCGCAGCAGAACAATCGAATTGATTTGATCTGGCCGGGTTGACTCCTGATGAATGTCGGTGACGCTTACCTTTGGAAACTTTGCTGCGAGCAACCCTCGCTCTCTTCTCAAGAAAGCTTGCTCGATTGCACGCTTTCGGAGCGTTTGGTAAACGTCCTCATTTATCAATCCACCTAGTTGAGTAACACTTCTTGCACCTTCGATTACTTCAATTACCGCCGGAGCAATAAACTCCAACTCTCTGCTCGCATCAGGTTTTATCGCTACTTCTTCCCCCACGCTCAAACCATTTATTTTCATCCCCAGATTTCCTTTCTTTGGTCAAACGCTAGGACTGAATAGACCGCTCGTCCATCGGGTCTAATCCAGCCTGTGGAAAACTTTTTTCTGCATCATCGAAATTTCAAATAATCGTTTTATGAACCTTGACGACCTATTTGAAGATCTAGAAACCCAGTTCGAGACCGCGCTGAATCAGCGAGAACCTCGACAGAACTTGGGGCTAGAGCGTCTCTCCGCCTCCATCGCTGGCAATCGGCTCACACTCGATCGCCCAATCCTTGGCAGCAATTTTGTGGCTGGTTTGGTTAGTGGCAAGGCGATTTGGCGCTTTCAACCGCATCGAACTCTCGGGTTAGCCAAGATAACCTTCAACGAGAAGCCAGAGCCGGCCACCGAGTCCCAGGACGACATTTCCCTGCTTGCCGACAGTCTCGGCAAAAGATATGTTCGTTACGCTCTGGCCGGAGACGGGCAACAGGTCCGAAAGGGGAGAGTTCTAGAGATTCTCAACGGACTGATTCTCTTTGAGTCCAATGCCGAAATCATGGCGGTTGCGATCGGTCGACTCGCCTGGCTAGAAGTTCACGCGGCTGATAACTGATGGAACTGAAGCTTCGAAGAATCTCGATGAAATTACTCTGGCCTCTGCTCACTGGGCTATCCCTAAGCGTCGCAGCAGCAGTGATTGCGGTGACGCTAACCACTGCTCCAAAAGTTGTTCCAGTGCTGATTGCGGCAGAAGCTATCGCGCCGGGAGAGCTCGTTACTAGCGATCGGCTCGTTCTGAAGAACCTACCGCTAGGTTCTCTTGAAGGGTGGTATTTTCAGAAGTTCACCGAAAACCTAACTGCAAACCGAGCCTTTGAAGCGGGAGAGCCGATCACCAAATCGGGATTGACTGACCAGTCCGATGCCAAAACTCCGGTGCGAATTAACGGCCTGTCACAGTTGACAAAATCGATCACGGTCGGCGACGTCGTGGATGTCTGGGTGAGCACTTCAAGCCAGACCTCACCTGCACCGCCACAACCAGTAGTGTTCGGAGCGATTGTGGTTGCAATCGAGCAATCAAGCACGCTTTCACAACCCACCACAAGCGTTGAACTGCGAATACCGGTTGAGTTTTTGGAAAGTTTCCTTGCGGCTTTAGAGCCGCCTAATCGAATTTCGCTCATCTTGAATGAAACTCTTCGAGACCTACCTTGACCATGACCCTAGTGCGTTCCAGGCGCCCAGGAACGAAATCGAAATCACGACCGTCGCTATCGACCGTAATAGGCATTCACGGACCGGCCGGTTCCACCGGAAAATCCTCGCTTGCCTTTAATCTCGCATACGAATTCGCAGAGCTTGGAAAACGAGTCTGCCTCCTGGATTTCGATGTGCACTCACCATCGCTGGCAAATCACCTTGGGCTTTCCGAACCCCCGATAGGGTTGTCCGGTTGCGCCCGTCTGATTCGCCAGGGCCGATTCAATACCGAGCAATTCGAGCGTCTCAGCATTCTGGTGCGCCATCGCAGAGCCTGTTTTCGAGTGCTCACCGGCATCCCAGCTAGCCGAAGGTGGAATGAGGTATCGGAAGACACGGTTCGCCAGCTGGTGGCTTTCACTAGGACTGAGTTCGAAATAACCGTGTTGGACTTATCCAGCCCGCTGGAAGCCGACCTTTTCGCAGCAACCAGTTCCAGTCCCAGAAACGGAGTAACAATCACTTCCATTAGGGAGAGTGATGTCGTTGTTTCCGTCGTCTTGGAAACTCCTTTATCGCTGGCTAGATATTTAGCCCAGCATCTGGAATTACAAGAAATCAATCCAAACCGTCAACTGGTTATAAATCGCTCAACTAACCAGGCAGCCTTTTCAGCGGCAATCCGGGACCTGACCAAGCAAGACATTTTCTCGCGGATTCCAGATGACCAACCTGCCTTTCAATTGTCTGAAAGTTCCAATTTGCCGCTCGCCCTAGCTAGGAGAAAGTCCTCAGCGCGAACTTCGATAGCCCTGCTCGCCCATAAACTTTTAGAGTGTCAATCCTTAGACAGTTAATTTCGGAGCGAGGTCAATTACCTCCGGCCGATGGGCAGTGGCTGAATCTCTTGATTGGCGATTGGCAGATGGTAGCCGACCTAGTCAACTGTGACCTCATCCTCTGGGTTCGCGATCCCCAAACCAACGAGTTCTTTGCGGTATCACACGCTCGACCCTCCAGCGCTGGAACCATCTTTTACCGAGACATTCTTGGGGAAGCTCCAGCTAAATTGTGGAGAGGTCATGTGGCTAAAGCCTTCGAAACTGGAAAACACCAGGACCTCCCTGTTCCAGATATCTACGATGGAATCTCAATGCGTGTTCGAGCCGTTCCGGTGGTTCGAAGACTTAAGGCAAACCAGAACGATTTCACAAGCCCGATTGCGGTGTTAACCGTTCACACCAACCTCAGCGAGGTTCGAGAACCCACCAAACAGCGGGTAAGTTTCCGCAAGGTCGGTAACGAGCTTTTGGACATGGTTGAAGAGGGTAGTTACCCTGACTTTCAGAACTCAACCGGATCCAAACGTGGCGCACCAAGAGCCAACGATGGGCTCATCATTCTGGATGAGTCTGGCACGGTCACTTTTGCTAGCCCAAACGCCCTGAGCGCCTTCAATCGGTTCGGGATTCCCGGCGAACTTGTTGGCCTCAATCTCCAAGCGGCAATCGAGAATGCCACGGGTAAAAGGCTTCGATCCGACGAAGACTTGACCTCGGTGGTGAATGGCCGTTCTCCTTGGCGTGCAGACGCCGAAACTTCTGTCATGACTCTCAGCCTGCGTGCAGTTCCGCTGAAGCACAAACACGAGCGAACCGGTGCGATCATTCTTTGCCGAGACATCTCTGAGTTACGCAGGCAGGAACGTGAACTAATCTCCAAGGACGCCACCATTCGGGAAATTCACCACAGGGTGAAAAACAACCTGCAAACCGTTTCCAGCCTGCTTCGAATTCAGGCTAGAAGGACCGAGAGTGAAGATGCCAAGGACGCACTGGAGCAAGCCATGCGCCGCGTAGATGCGATCGCTTTGGTGCACGACACTCTTTCCGCTGGCTTGAGCCAAGAAGTTAACTTCGACGAGGTCTTCGAGCGCGTGCTGAAACTAACCAGCGAGGTGGCTGCTTCCGCGGGCACCACGGTTAAGACTTTGATTGATGGCAAGTTCGGTCAACTGCCGAGCGAAAAAGCTACGAGCCTTGCAGTAGCCATGACCGAATTGGTCACTAATGCGGTTGAACACGGTCTTGCCGAACGTTCGGGTGTCGTGCATGTGAACGCCGAGCGCAAAGGTCAAAAACTGACTGTGACAATTTCAGACAACGGCAAAGGCCTCCCGGAAGGAAAACTTCAGGAAGGCTTGGGCACAAGCATCGTAAAGACTCTGATTGAGGGCGAATT
>JBIKJD010000105.1:0-3900 GCA_044361205.1 Rhodoluna sp. | reverse complement strand
AAAGAGCAAAATCGACGACGGTCTGAAAGACAAGTAATTGAGCGAAGCTTCCGCTAAGGCCCGAAGAGCCAAGCAGACGGTCAACAACCTGCTGCTTTCGCTGTTGGTTTCAGCGGCCATGGTTTTGGTGATCATCCTGATCGTTCCCCGCGACGACTCGAGCCGAATCCCGCGCATCGACTACATTGCGGTCGCCGAGCAGGCGGCCGAATCTAGCAAAAACCCGATTATCGCTCCTGAGCTAGAAAAAGACTGGTGGTCGAACCAAGCTAAGTGGCTAGGCAATCCAGTGGACGCCGTCCCTCGTTTTGAAGTTGGCTTCGTTGGTCCAAAAAACGAATACATCGGAATGATTCAAGCCTTCGGAGTGAACCCAACCTGGTTGGCGCTTACCCTCAAGGATGTCGTTTTAGAAAAGAACTTCTCAAACCAGGGATCCGAAATTGTTTGGGCAATCCACCGCGCTCCCGAGGGCAATGACCAACCTCGCGCCAGAGACTATTTCTGGGTAACAACCATTGGTGAAAACGCGATCTTGCTTTACGGAACCGGCTCTGAAGCTCAGTTTGAAACCCTAAGTCAAAACATCGAAGCGAAACTGGGTGTTGAGTGATGGGTTATCTAAAGCCTGAGACCCCCAAAGAAGCGTGGACTGCGCTTTTGGAGGGCAACCAGCGCTTCATCTCAGGCGGCCCTGCTCACCCGCGTCAAGATATTGACCGTCGAGAATCGATTGCCGAAATTCAGAAACCTTTTGCCGCGCTCTTCGGCTGCGCCGATTCAAGACTTTCGGCTGAAATCATCTTCGATGTTGGCCTTGGAGATCTTTTCGTCGTTCGCAATGCTGGTCAGGTGATCGCCGAAACCATCCTTGGCTCCCTAGAATACGCGGTGGAGGTCCTAGAGGTTCCGCTGATCCTGGTGCTCGGCCACGACGAGTGCGGAGCCATCCGAGCCACCATCGAAGCCAAGGAGGGCAAGCTCCAAAGTCAGGGTGAATTCATTCACAACCTGGTCGCCCGCATCTCCCCGACCGTCACCCGCTCCTACGCGGTTGGCAAGACAGACATCGACGACATCACATCGCTTCACATCGAAGACACGATTGAAGAACTAATGAGTCGCTCAACCCTCATCGCTAAAGCGGTGAAGGAAGGTAAATTAGGTGTGGTCGGAGCGAACTACAAACTTGCTCTCGGAGAAATCCATCCCCTAGTTACACATGGCGAAATAGCCTAAACGAAAGGTTCCAACGTGGAATACCGCATCGAACACGACACCATGGGTGAAGTCAAAGTTCCCCTGAACGCCCTTTACAGCGCCCAGACCCAGCGTGCGGTGGAGAACTTCCCAATCTCTGGAACCACCCTCGAGCGCGCCCACATTGCCGCATTAGCTCAAATCAAGAAGTCAGCGGCTCTAGCAAACGCCAGCCTTGGTGTTTTGAAGCCAGAAGTAGCCAAGGCAATCGCCCAGGCCGCCGACGCAGTTATCGACGGCAAGCACGATGGTGAGTTCCCAGTGGATATCTTCCAGACCGGCTCTGGAACTTCTTCAAACATGAACATGAACGAGGTACTTGCGAACCTTGCCACCAAAATCCTTGGCGACAACGTTCACCCAAACGACCACGTCAACGCATCCCAGTCGAGCAACGACGTGTTCCCAACCAGTGTTCACGTTGCCGTGACCTCGGCCCTAATCCACGATCTCCTTCCAAGCCTTGACCACCTAGCCAAGAGCCTTGAGAAGAAAGCCAAACTTTGGGCAACCGTAGTGAAGGCTGGCCGCACCCACCTGATGGACGCAACTCCAGTGACCCTGGGTCAGGAATTCGGTGGCTACGCTGCCCAGATTCGTTACGCAATCGAGCGCGTTCAATCAACCATCGGTCGCGTCTCAGAAGTTCCTCTTGGTGGAACCGCAGTTGGAACCGGCATTAACACCCCTAAGGGTTTCCCTCAGGAAGTTATCCGCCTACTTGCGGAAGAGACCAAGCTTCCAATCACCGAAGCTCGCGACCACTTCGAAGCACAGGGAGCACGTGACGCCCTGGTCGAAGGGATGGGAGCTCTTCGCGTTCTCGCGGTTAGCCTCACCAAGATCAACAACGACCTTCGCTGGATGGGCTCGGGCCCAAATGCCGGCCTCGGCGAACTTCACATCCCAGACCTTCAGCCAGGATCATCAATCATGCCTGGCAAGGTGAACCCGGTTATCCCTGAAGCTGTGATGATGGTTTGCGCCCGAGTCATTGGAAACGACGCGACCGTCGCCTGGGCTGGTGCCACCGGAAACTTCGAATTAAACGTTGCCATCCCAGTCATGGGTAACGCCCTACTCGAATCCATCCGCCTACTCAGCAACAGCATGCGTCTACTTGCCGACAAGACCATTGAAGGGCTTGAAGTTAACGGAGAACGCGCTCTAGCACTAGCGGAGTCAAGTCCGAGCATCGTTACTCCACTGAACAAGTTCATCGGATACGAGGCTGCTGCAAAGATTGCCAAGCACGCCGTTGCCAAGAGCATCACCGTGCGCGAAGCCACCATCGAACTCGGCTACGTAGACGGCGAAAAACTCACCATGGAACAACTCGATAAGGCACTCAACGTACTATCGATGACCAAGCCGGCTGAATAATAGCTACCCAAAAGCCAAGTAAAAGATACGGCCCAAGCGCAATCGTGCTTCGGGCCGTTATCTTTTTTGCCAAATAACCCACCAAGACGACAACGGTGGCCAAACCAAATGCCCACAGGGTTGCCTGCCATAGCAACCCCACATCGAACCAGGCCAAGAGCAAAGATAAGCCCGCCAGCAGCTTGACATCCCCCATCCCTATCCAGCCAGCCATAGAAATGGCTGTTCCAACACCGAACACAATCACACTGACCGCCAGCGCAAGCAACACCCTCTGCCATTCAAACGTGAGTAGAAGACCTGCCAATGAAATCAGAAAGCCAGGGATGGTGATCTTGTTTGGCAGCCTCCGTTCCCGCAAATCAATCAGCATGAGAGGAATCGTCGTGGCGGCATAAAAGCCCAGACCAAGCAAAGGAAACATTCGCTGAATCTAGTCACGAACTGCAAACGACAAACAAAGTTATCCACAACTTGGGTATGGTAACTCTGTGAACCCGATTTCAAGCTTCTTCGAAATAGCCAAAGCAAGGCCATCTCAGATCGCTGTAGCTACAGCCGATTTGGATATGCCTTTTGGAGACTTAGCAGGTTCTGTAAAACTGTTTAGCGCTGCCTTCCAGAAGTTTGGAATTGGTAAGGGTGACTTGGTTGCTATTGCCGCGAGAACCGAGGTTGAGTGCATCGCAGTATTGGCATTAATGCAACTCGGAGCTATTTCTCTGAGTGGCACGGATTCGGTAATGCGGAGCTATCGTGCACAAATTCAGTTTTTGGTAACTGACAACGACTCCACGCTCTTTAGCCCTGGAAACACTATTAAGGTAAACCCTGAGTTTCTTGCGACCCTCGGGCAACTTTCCGCAAAGGAGACGATACAAGACCTTGACGAGTCGGATATTGTTCGAATTGTTTTCTCAAGCGGCACTACCGGCACACCGAAGGGAGTTCCATTTAGTGCCAAGAATCTGCTGGCAAGGATAAATTCGGCTCACTCCAACTGGATGCCTGCTCTGCCTTTCATGTCTTTACTGGGGTTAGACACAGTCACAGGCATGCAAACGTTTTACTGGCATGTATTCAACGGTCAGACTTACATTGCACCCAGGGGTGGACAAGAAAATTTGACGCTGATTCAGAAATTCGCTGTTAGGTCAATCAAGACTTCTCCGGCCAGACTTAAGGACCTTATTGTTGCAGCGACGACCCAATCAATTGCCCATAGCTTCGAAGTACTGCAGGTAGCCGGGAGTCTTT
>JBIKJD010000104.1:0-3910 GCA_044361205.1 Rhodoluna sp. | reverse complement strand
CTGGATGTTGACCAGCCACGAAACCTTGCCAAGTCTGTGACCGTGGAGTAGCCGACTGATGATCGTGGGCATCGGCGTTGACCTAGTAGACATCTCCAGGTTTGAAGACAAGTTGGCTAAAACCCCGAAGCTGCTGGAACGCCTTTTCTCGCCCGCAGAAGCAGAGGCGCCGCTAAAAACTTTGGCTGGCCGATTCGCCGCCAAGGAAGCACTGATCAAGGCGCTCGGAGGTTCCGACGGTATTTCTTGGCAAGAGGTTGAGATTTCTAAAAACAACGACGGCAAGCCCATGATCCAAACCGTTGGGCAAACCAGCGAAACCCTTAAGGCTGCTGGAGTCACCAACCTCCACCTTTCGATTAGCCACGACGCTGGAATGGCCGTAGCGATGGTGGTGGCCGAATGAGAACTCTTCGAATCAACCTTGAGGCGATTGTTCACAACCTCGATGTAATGCGCGCCCGCGCTTCGGGGGTAAAAGTGATGGGTGTCGTTAAGGCCAACGCCTACGGGCACGGCATGATTCCGGTTGCCAAAACTTTGGAGCGCGCAGGAGTGGACTATCTCGGGGTAGCGGATGTAAGCGAGGCGCTAGAGCTTCGCGAAGCCGGAGTTACCGCCCCAGTTCTGGCTTGGCTGCACGACCCGAACGACGACTTTGTTTCCGCGGTGCTCCACGACGTTGATCTGGGGGTAGCCAACCTTGAGCAACTCACCAAAATTGCCAAGGCGTCGGCACTGACCTCAAAGGTCGCAAAGTTGCACCTGAAGATTGACACCGGTCTCGGTCGTAACGGATCAACCGAAGCCGAGTGGGCCAATCTGCTGGCTGCTGTGAAACAACTTGGCTCAAGCGTCGAAGTGGTGGGAATATTCAGCCACCTTTCAACCACCAGCCGCGAGGACGACCTGAGGCAAATCGAAAAGTTTGACGAGGCCGTTGCTGAGGCCAAGAGACAGGGCGTGAGCTTTACACTGCGCCATCTCACCGCTTCCGACGGTTCGCTTTCTTACCCCGACGCTCACTACGAAATGGTTCGAGTTGGCGTTGCGCTTTATGGCCTAGACCCGTTCTCGACCAACCGCGCTGCCGAGTATGGTCTAGTTCCGGCAATGACCGCAGTGACCAAGATTTCGCAACTCAAGAACGTGCCAGCGGGTCAGGGTGTTAGCTACAACTATCTTCACCGCACCAAGACGGCGACTACCCTAGCCCTAATCCCAGTCGGCTACGCGGAAGGATTGCCACGCGCAGCGACCGGCAAAGCTGAAGTTTCAATTAACGGTAAGCGCTACCCGATTTTGGCCCAGATTGCCATGGATCAGTTCGTTCTCGACGTTGGCGACGACGAAGTGAAGGTCGGCGACGAAGTGGTCATCTTTGGCGACGGGTCGAAGGGTGTTCCCAGCGCCGACGATTTAGCGGCCGCCTGCGGCACCATCAACTACGAAATCGTGACCCGCATGGGCGGTCGCTTCAAACGCGAATTCTCGGGTGAAGGTTAGTGGTCGAGGTCCTCGCCAAGCTCACCATTGAAACGGCCGAGCAAATGCACGAGCTTGGAATTAAAATCGCAAAAACCCTAAACGCCGGTGACCTCGTGATTCTGACCGGACCATTGGGGGCTGGGAAGACCACTTTCACCCGCGGTCTTGGGGAAGGCTTAAAGGTTGTGGGCAATGTTTCTAGCCCAACCTTTGTGATTGCCAGAACCCACAAACGCGAGGGAAGTTCCATTCCGCTGGTTCACGTAGATGCCTATCGCCTGAGTTCGCCGGAAGAGTTCGACGATCTCGATATCGATACTGAGCAGTCAATCGTCCTGGTTGAATGGGGCCGCGGCTTCGCGGATGACCTTTTGGATAGCTGGGCTGAAATCGAAATCGAGCGGGATCACTCTGGGGTCAGTGAGGAACGTACGGTCACTATTACCGGCTTTGGGGACTCCTGGGAGAATCGGGAGTTGAGCCTGTGAGCATAATTCTTGCCATCGACACGTCTTTCGGAACCAGTGTGGCTTTGGTTTCGGCTGGAAAGGTTCTTGCCGAGCGCAACATCGTTGACACCATGAAACATGCCGAACTGATCGGCGAAACTATTTTTGACGTTTTGACCGAGGCAGGCGTCACTCCTAGTGATATCGAATCGGTAGTTGCTGGCCGAGGTCCAGCTCCCTTCACCGGTCTCAGAGTGGGCATCGCAGCAGCCACGATGTTCGCCGCCGGCAGTGGAGCAGATTTGTTTGGAGCGATCAGCCTAGACGCGATCGCTTTTGCGGCATTGCCAACGCTCAAGGCATCAACTAATGAACCACTCCTGGTTACCGCGGACGCGAGGCGCAAAGAAGTTTATTGGGCGCTCTACTCGGGTCTCGATGAGCACGGTGTGCCAATCGGTGTCGAAGGCCCAGGAGTTATGAAGCCTGCCGACTTGGAAGAATACCTAACCGACCGCAATGTTCATCCCGTTCGAACTGAAGAGCCGATTACAGCAACAAACTTGGCGCTACTTGCCGAGGCTCAGCAGGCTGCTGGGATTCTCTCCAAAGATGTTTCCGCACTCTACCTAAGAGCTGCCGATGCTGTCGAGCCAAAGGCTCGAGTTCCCAAGGGGGTAGGCCTTTGAGCGAATACAGGTTAGAGCAGGCTCAGGAATCACAGCTCGATCAAATCATGGCACTTGAAGAGAAGTGTTTCGACCGGGATGCCTGGGCTGAAGAGTCGATGCGCTTTGAACTACTAGCCGATCACACCCGCTATTTCGTGTTGCTTTCCGAGCAAGAGGTAGTTGGTTATGCCGGACTAAGTAAGTTGCCGGGGAGCGAACAAGCCGACGTTCAGACGATTGCGGTGTCGGAAGAAATTCGCGGTCAGGGCTTAGGGCGAAGGCTGATGGAGAAGCTGATTGCTGAAGCTCGGGCTCTAGGCTCGCAAGAGCTTTTTCTCGAAGTGCGCGCCGACAATGAGGTTGCTCGGTCGCTTTACGCCGCACTCGGTTTTGAGCACATCGACACTCGCAAACGCTACTACCAACCAGACGATGTGGATGCCTGGATTATGAGACTTTCCCTAAGCGTTCCAAGTAAAACCGACCCAATCATTCTGGGTATCGAATCATCTTGTGATGAAACCGGGGTTGGAATTGTGCGAGGCAATACCTTGCTGGCCAATGTCATATCCTCGTCGATGGATCTGCATGCGCGATTCGGCGGGGTGGTCCCCGAGATTGCCGCCAGAGCACATCTGGAAGCGCTTGAAACTACTTTGAATAAAGCGCTTTCCGAAGCCGGCGTCTCGATGCGCGATGTCGATGCCATCGCGGTTACCAATGGACCGGGTCTGGCCGGTGCACTAATGGTGGGCGTGGGAGCAGCCAAGGCGCTCGCGGTTGCCACTGGCAAACCCATCTATGCGGTCAATCACCTGGTTGGTCACGTTGGTGTCGACGTCCTGGATGGCGAACTAGAACTTCCTACCATTGCGCTGCTGGTTTCCGGTGGGCACACTTCTTTACTTCTGGTTCGCGATCTTCTCGACGACGTTGAACTCCTAGGTGAAACCATCGACGACGCCGCTGGTGAAGCGTTCGACAAGGTAGCTCGATTTCTTGGCTTGAGTTATCCCGGCGGGCCGGCAATCGACGCTGCGGCTGCCCAGGGCGACCCGAAGGCGATTCGTTTTCCAAGGGGTTTGACACTTCCAAAGGACATGGAGAAACACCGCTACGACTTCAGTTTCTCGGGGCTTAAGACTGCGGTAGCCCGTTGGGTTGAATCTGCGGAAGCGCGCGGAGAAGAGTTCTCCACCGCCGATGTAGCCGCCTCTTTCCGAGAAGCAGTCGCCGACGTGCTAACCCAAAAGGCTGTGGCTGCCTGCCTCGACCACGGCATCAAGCGCTTGCTGTTAGGCG
>JBIKJD010000101.1:0-4022 GCA_044361205.1 Rhodoluna sp. | reverse complement strand
TGGAACTTACAGGTGTTTCACTTCAAACCCTTCGAAACAAACAGCTCGCAGATATTGCGTCGCTAAAAGTGTCGGGAGATTTACTGGCTGACGGCATTCCACCTTTGGTTGGTCTCGACTATTCGCCGGCTGTTCGAGACCTTTTGGCCGCAGCTTCCAATCACATGGGAGTCTCTCCAACGAGAGTCATCGTGTTGAGCCTTGATGGTCAAACGCTGGAAACGGAAATCTGCTCGCAGTGGAAATCCGTCACTGGACTCACCTTTGGAAACTTGGGGGATGTTTGCGCCAAATCGAAGGCTAGAGCGATTTCTTAGGTTCCTGGATGTAAATCGGAATGTTCTTCCACATCAACCAACCGCCTGCAATCGAAATGAACCCGAAGAACACAAAGCCAGCACCAAGCCCAACCGTCACCGCTGCCAGTGCCAGAATTGGTGCAGTCACCGCAACTGAGCCATCGATGATTAGGTGGAAGGAAGCCAAGAACTCAGGCCGTGCATCGGCAGGAGCCAGATCCGCACCAAGTACCATGATCAGGCCCGACCCCAAACCGTTAGCGACCGACATGGCCAGACCAATCCAGAGGATTCCCCAAGCATCCGAAGTTAGGGGAAGTAGGAACATTGTGATTCCTAGCAGAACCATTGTGGGTACCGCCGCGGCGCTGCGACCCCATTTGTCCATAACTTGCCCGGACGTGTAGAAGAGCACCAGATCGAGACTGGCGGCGATTCCAATGATAAGTGTTGCGGTAGCTACGGGAACATCCAAGTGCAAAGCCCACAGCGGCAAGCCAATAATTCGTGCAGTTCGAACAATAGCCAGAAAGCCCGCAGCCAAACCTAGGGTTGAGAGTTTCTTACGTTCACGCTTTATGACCTGCCAAGTTCCAAGTTTGAGTTGGGTGACTTCTCTTGCCGAGTGCGATTCTTTGGTTGTGAACACTACGACTGCTGCAACAAGGCAGAGAGTCACTGCAACCCAATAGACCATTCCGGCATCACCGATTGCCAAGAGGCCTGCAGCTAGCAGCGGACCAAAGACGCCACCGGCGCGAAACATGCCACCCAGAATCGAAAGGCTTCTAGCGCGAAACTCGAAGGGCACGTTCGCTGCGATGTAAGTGTGACGCGCTAGACCAAAGACCGAAGTGCAAGCCCCTAGTAAAAAGACTCCCAGCGACATCATGAACAAACTGTCAGCTATCCCAACCAGGACGATTCCGATGCTGGCAGCGAGCGAGGCGGTGATCATTCCAACTCGCTCTCCGACTAGCGAGATGAATTTGGCGGCAGGGAGGTCAGCGAACAGGATTCCGAACATCAAAAGACCAGCCACCATTGATGCTGTCGCTAGGTCGGCTCCGAGTCGTTCTGCACTCGCGGGAATCAGCGGGATGAGTGAGTTCTCGCCTATGGAAAACAAAACCGATGGAAGAAAAACGGGCATGACAAGTTCGCGAATAACTTTGCGATTAGTTTTGGCCACCAGCCAATTATCGGTTACCTAGACTAGAGGCGATGGCAGAGATAGATCTTTCCAAAGAAATCGGCGAACTCAAAGAAACCTTTTCGAGTATTCGCACAGTCGTCGACCCTGCCAAAATTGCCGTCGAAATAGACGCGCTGAAGGTTTTGGCAAACGACCCTAATCTCTGGGACGACACCGCCAAAGCTCAGTCAGTCACTAGCAAGCTGAGCCGAGCTCAAAGCCAGCTAACCAAACTTGAATCCATCTCTAACCGACTAGACGATTTGGAAGTCCTGGTTGAACTGGCCAACGACGCCAACGACTCCGCCAGTCAGAGCGAAGCCAAAGCTGAACTTGATTCTCTATCGCGCGACATCGGGGAATTGGAAATCCAAACCCTTCTCAACGGCGAATACGATGCTCGTGGCGCAGTTGTCACGATTCGCGCTGGTGCTGGAGGCGACGACGCCACCGACTTCGCCGAAATGCTGATGAGAATGTATTTGCGTTACGCGGAAAAGCACAAGATGCCTGCCCAGGTGTTAGACATCAGTTACTCCGAAGGTGCGGGCATCAAGTCGGCGACCTTCGAGATCGACTACCCATATTCTTTTGGCACACTTTCGGTTGAGGGAGGCACCCATCGTCTGGTTCGAATGAGCCCGTTCAACTCGGCAGGCAAACGTCAGACCTCTTTCGCGGCCGTCGAAGTGGTTCCACTGATCGAACAGACCGACGTCATTGAAATCCCAGAAAATGACATTCGCATCGACGTTTTTCGCTCTTCCGGCCCTGGTGGTCAATCAGTGAATACCACGGACTCTGCGGTTCGAATCACCCACATCCCAACCGGCACAGTGGTCAGTTGTCAGAACGAGAAGTCTCAGATTCAAAACAAAGCCGCCGCAATGCGAGTGTTGCAGTCGAGACTTCTCGAAATCAAACGTCGTGAAGAAGAAGCTCAAAAGAAGCAGATCGCCGGCGACGTAAAGGCCAGCTGGGGAGAGCAGATGCGCTCCTACGTCATGGCTCCCTATCAAATGGTCAAAGACCTTCGAACCGAATATGAAGTGAATAACCCTTCTGCGGTCTTTGACGGCGATCTCGACGGATTTATTTCAGCCGGCATTCGGTGGCGTAAACGCTCATAATCAAAGTGACCGCCTAGGCTGGAAAAGCAATGATTCTTATCGAAAATGTTTCCAAGACCTATAAGGGCGCCACTCGCGCAGCGCTCGACGCCGTTTCGATTGACATCCAAAAAGGCGACTTCGTTTTTCTAGTCGGAGCATCTGGTTCAGGCAAATCTTCTCTGCTTCGAATGATGCTTCGCGAAGATGTTCCCAGCAAGGGAAGCATCCACGTATTGGGTGAGAACCTGATCAGCATCCCAGCTCGCCGTGTGCCGTACTTCCGACGCAACATCGGCATGGTGTTCCAAGACTTCCGACTCCTTCCTAACAAAACGGTCTTCCAAAATGTGGCATTTTGCCTTGAAGTGATTGGCAAATCGCCTGCGTTCGTAGCCGATGCCGTGCCAAGCGTGCTCAAGCTGGTTGGCCTCGACGGCAAGCAAGATCGCTACCCTAACGAACTCTCCGGTGGAGAACAGCAGCGCGTCGCCCTTGCCAGAGCAATCGTAAACAAGCCGCAGTTGCTTCTTGCCGACGAACCGACTGGAAATCTTGACCCAGCCACCAGCCAAGAGATTGTGAACCTGCTCGAACGCATCAGCGCGGCTGGAACCACAATCGTCATGGCCACCCACGATCGCGGCATTGTGGACCGCCTTCAGCGACGTGTGGTCGTTCTCAAAGACGGTCAGATTGTCAGCGACGATCGCGGCGTCGGTTATGAGAAAGCCGAGGAAGCGCGATGAAGCTCGGCTATGTATTTGGAGAAGTTTCTCAGGGCCTGAAGCGCAACCTGAGTATGGTTGTTTCAATCGTCCTTGTAACTTTCCTTTCGCTTACCTTCGTTGGCACGGCAGCTTTGCTTCAACTTCAAATCGGCCAGATGAAAAACTACTGGTACGACAAGGCCCAGGTCGCCGTATACCTCTGCTCCGAGTACTCTCCAGCGGAAGCCTGCCCCCAAGGGGAAGCCTCCTCGGATGTAAAGACTTCAATCGAAGCCAAACTGCAGGACGCCACGTTGGCTCCATACGTAGATGAATTCTTCTTCCTAGATCACGAACAGGCTTTCGCTCAGTTCAAAGAGGAATTCAAAGACAACACCATTACCAACTACGTGACCGCCGACCAGCTAAACGAGACCTTCTGGGTCAAGTTGAAGGACCCAGCTGACGGCGCCATCATCACCCAGAGTTTTACCGGTGTTGCCGGAGTCGAAGAGGTCCGCGACCAGCGCTCCTACCTTGACCAAATCTTCAGCATCCTGAACGCGGCCAGCCTGGCAGCGGTTGGCATTGCATCCGTGATGCTGTTTTCCGCGATCCTCCTGATTTCCACGACCATCCGACAGTCCGCGTTCTCTCGTAGACGTGAGATCGGAATCATGCGCTTGGTTGGTGCCTCCAACTTCTACAT
>JBIKJD010000100.1:0-4023 GCA_044361205.1 Rhodoluna sp. | reverse complement strand
ATGAGATTTTTCACGAGAGGCGAGACCTTTTGATTTATGTCGATAAACAATGTATCGTTTATCAATAGTTAGTTCATCCAGCCCTAGGGGAAGGTAATCATGAATAAGTTAGACAAGGCCTCATACGTGGGCGCTATCGGCGTCACTTGGATCTTGATGTTCATTGGCGTCTTTGCTGCAATTGCCGCACCATTCTTGGCGTCGACGCTTGCCAGTGAATACGGCGAATACGCGAAGGATTTTTGGGTAATCACCGGATTACTCCTTGCGCCGGTTTTCCTGGCAGAGTCTCTGTTGGTCATCATTCTCGTTTTATTACGCCGAATTCGAATCGATCAAATGTTTTCTAGCACGGCACAAAAATGGGTTCGAGTGCTTTCTTACAACGCTGGCGCTCTTTCGGCGTCATTTGCTGCGATCCTTATTTGGTTGAACATCAAGAACACGCTTCCTCCAATCATCGGACTGGTTCTATTGCTTGGATTCTTTTTGCCATTAGCAGTCGCGCTTGTGACCAGGACTTTGTTGGTGCTGCTGAAGCGGGCGACGGCGGCGAGTGAAGAGCTGGAGGGGGTCGTCTAATGGCAATCATCGTCGACTTCGAAGAGCAACGCGAACAGAAAGGCTTCACGGTCGCTCAACTGGCAGATGCAGTTGGAATCACTCAGGCTAATCTCTTTGTACTCAAAAGTAACCGAGCCAAGGCGGTCCGATTCTCGACCCTCGAAGCTCTCTGCTTGGCATTGGATTGTCAACCAGGTGACATCTTGAGGTTCGAGGCCGAAGCTACCAAATGACAAAAGCCCCAGAGCAATCTGGGGCTTTTTCACTGTCTCATTAGTGAACGTCTTCTTTCGAAGAGCGCGGAGAATATGGGATTCGAACCCATGAGGGCTTGCACCCAACCAACTTTCCAAGCTGGCGCCATAGGCCACTAGGCGAATTCTCCTGGCGTTGCACTAGGCAACTTTTCAAGTTTACTGGGTTAGGAGCGCGCTTTGGTGCTGAGTTTGTTGAGCCCTAGCGAAATGCTTGCAGACACCAACATGAAGACAACAATGGCCAGGATGAATGTGACGACTCCGGTAACTCCAGCTTCAAGGTTGGGGTTTAGGAACCAGTAGGCCCACCAGTCGGTTGCCAGGCCGCGAATGATGGTGAAAACCAGCCAAGCAAGTGGGAACAGTAAGACCCAGAAGATCTGCTTGAACTTCAATTGGGTTTTGGTCTTGGTTAGGGCAAAGTCGAGGACTATGAAAATCGGGGCCCAAACGTGAAGGATCTCATTTGGTAGTACCGGCCAGACGTAACCGTAGTCTGGGTCAGTAGGCAGAACCTCGGTGCCTCGGAGCAGGGCGTTGTAAACAACGGCGACCACGATGGCGTAGGTGCTGACGCTCAGACGAGCTATGGTAAGCGCTTTGGTGTCGGCCTTGCCTTGTAGGTCTCGAACGGCGGTCACCGTTAAGACCACTGCCGCGATGAGGCTGGTGTGAATGGTGAAGTAGGCGAAGTACTCGGTGGGCCTGAAGACCCCATTTAGTACTCGATCAGATACTTGCCAGATAACCGAGCCAACGAGGCCTAATGCGACTGCAAGCCGCATCGCAATCAGAAATTTAGTCATGGGCTAACCCTAACCCTAAGTTTCTATTTGCGGAAGAGACGCCTAGACATCGAAACGAAACCGAGAAGAACCAAGCCAAACCCAAGACTTAATGTTTGACCAAGCCCGTCGAAGCCTGTGTTTGCAAGTTCTTCGTCGGCTTCCGGTTCAGCTCCGCCTCCGCCGCCTCCGCTGCCTCCGCCGCCTTCGGAAGATGGATCGGAAACCAATCCAGCCCAGGCGAAACCGATGCCGCCACTTGGAACGTAAGTGCCTGGCATTTGCCCGTCGCTGGTACCGTTCGAGTCGTATGTGTAGGAATAGCCGCTTGGCGTTACAACCTTCACGGTCCAGTCGCCTTCAGGAATGTTGTCTATTTGGAAGTAGCCATCGGCATCAGTGTAAACGACCAGAGGTGTCGCCGAAGCGGCACCAATTCTGGCGGCTCGGAATGCCGGTGCAACGTAAGGCTCGCCAGTTAGGGGATCAAACAATTGAACTTCGACATTCTCGAATTCGGTTTCCGCGTCATCCTGAACTCCGTCGCGGTCCGCATCCAACCAGACCACACCTGAAATTGCCTGGGTCTTTTCACTCAGAGAAGCGTTTGTGCTGTCGAGTGACTCCTGAAGAGTTTTCAATCGGTTTGGGCGCTTCGGTCCCGCTGGTTTTTGAGCTGGGGCTGGAAGTGTGGCGAAAGACTTTCCATTGAGGTTGCCATCTTCATCCGCACCCTGGTCCCGAACATCTGCCAAGGCATCGTTTTTGTAGCCGTTTTTAGCTCCATTGTTCGCATTTGGATTGTCGGCAAGCATCGCGGCATACTCACGGTCAGCGAACTGTTTTGCACTCATTTTCCCGCATAGACCCGAGTAGTCAATTCCGTTCAAGGTGTAGCCATAGTAAATGGCTTTTCCTTCTTCGGTCCAGTTCAAGCCAGCAAAAGTTCCTGGGTTCCCGTTTCGAGGCACATAACTAAATGGCGGAATGATGTCTTGCCACTTCTTTTGGTTGGCTGGGTAGTTGAAGCTTGGGTTAAACACGCGACCAGCGTTCGCGTTGAAAGGATTGTGGTTCTCTCCACCGTGACCGTTACCACTGTTGCCGTTGCCAATAATAGAGGACATGCTGACGGTGATCTGGCGATAAGGGTTGGTGGTCGCGTGAGTTCTGTGACAGATGGTCACTTTTTCGTTGACTCGGGAATTCACCGCGTTTGCAGGGAGCGCCACCATGGAACCAAAAGACAGGGCAAACCCGAGAGTCAGGGCGATTTTCGAAACTACTTTTCGCAAAATATTCCTTTCAGCGAATAACTAGACCTATTGTCTAACGAAAACAAGCAGAATGCGAATATTTGGAACAAAACACTGGCGGTAAAAAGTCAGGTTCCTCTGGGTGTTTTAACAGGTTCGCGGGCGATAGTTTTCTACGAGAGGATTTTTTATATGAACATGAATGTAATCGCAGCTGTTGCTGGAAGCCTGGTCGTTGGTGCAGCATCCTTCGTTCCGATGGGAGCGGCAGTTGGGCCGGATCCGCTTCAGGTGCAGTCTGAAACAGCTCAAGAGACCCTAGCTACCGACCCAGCCGTAACGGATGAGTCACTTGAATCCACTGTCGACGCCGCGGCAACCGATGCTCCATTGGTCGTCCCAAGTTTCGGACCAGGTGAAGGTGATGACGATGACGATGACGATGACGATGACGATGACGAGGACGAAGATGAAGAGGACGAGGACGAGGACGAGGACGACGAGTATGAAGACGAGGACGACGACTAGTCGTCCACAGGTAGGTTTCTAGCAGTTTTTGGCGGGTAGAATTAGGGCTGGACTCCCCGTGCGGCGCCACCTCGGCTAACTCCCCCAGGATCGAAAGATAGCAAGGGTAACTGGGCTCTGGCGGGTGTGCGGGGAGTTCTTTTTACATCCGTGGCTGTCGGTGGGAAGGGTTAGGCTCTAACTGTGAGTACTGCACTTTATCGCCGCTATCGCCCCGAGACTTTCGCCGAGCTGATCGGTCAATCTCAGGTAACTGCACCGCTGATGGCGGCACTTCGCGCCGACAAAGTAAATCACGCTTATCTTTTTTCCGGTCCAAGAGGCTGTGGAAAAACTACATCCGCCCGAATCTTGGCACGCTGCTTGAACTGTGCTGAAGGCCCAACCGACACCCCGTGTGGCAAGTGCCCAAGTTGTATCGAGCTTGCTCGCAACGGTAGCGGTTCGCTTGATGTGGTTGAGATCGACGCAGCTTCTCACAACGGTGTTGATGACGCCCGTGACCTTCGTGAACGAGCCCTCTTTGCCCCGGCTCGCGACCGCTTCAAAATCTTTATCCTCGACGAGGCGCACATGGTTACCGCTCAAGGCTTCAATGCCCTGCTCAAGATAGTGGAAGAGCCACCAGCCCAC